>WSMP01000086.1 GCA_013316495.1 Angelakisella sp. | reverse complement strand
CAGCCGTTTGGAGCTGAAAAGCCCGACGGGCCGGTGCCAGGGGGACGCACGGGCTACCCATCAAAAACATCCCGGTGGGGTGTTTGTGAGATCGCAGAAACCCGCCCAGTGGGAAACTTCCGCTACAGACCGTAGACCAGCACCCCCAGGCAGGCGGCGATGGCGATGAGGGTAAGGGGGGAGAACTTCTTTTTAGCCAGATACTTCACCGGGAACCAAAGAGCCGCCAGCAGGGCGGTGATAAGAAGGGGCTTTAGCTGCAAAAGCGCCATCTCCCCCGAACGGTAGAAAACATAACCAATGCTCATATTGAGGCCGGTAGCCAGAATGATGCCGATGACACAGGGCTTCAGTCCCCCCAGCACCGCCTGGAAGGTGGGGTTTTTCAGCAGGGTCTTTAGAATCACCAAAATCAGCAGGATGATGATAAAGGCGGGGAAGATCACCGCAAAGGTGGCAAGAAAGGCCCCTAAAAGCCCCCCCTGGCTGCTGCCCACATAGGTAGCCAGGTTTACCATAATAGGGCCGGGAGTGCTTTCGCTGATGGCGATCATGTAGCTGAGGGCCTCGTCGTCCAGCCAGCCATAGGCGATGACCACGTCCCGGATGAGGGGAATGGCGGCGTAGGCCCCACCAAAGGAGAAGCATCCCACCTGCAAAAAGCCCAGGAATAGCTCCAGGTAAATCATCATACCCCCTCGCCTCCCTTCCGGTTGGCGACGGCAAAGACCGCAAAGCTCACCACTCCTGCCGCCACCATCAGGGCGATGGAGGAGACATGGACCGCCAGCAGGTCCCCCGCCAGCAGCAGAGCCGCCGACACGGCAAAAATAGCGGTGGAAAGGCGGGTGTGGTGCATCTTCCGGAGCATGGTGATGGCGGCGTCCAGGATGAGGATGCCCACCGCCGCCTGGATGCCCCGGAAGGCGTTGGCGATAAAGGTGATTTCCAGGAAGTTATCCAGGAACATGGAGATGGCGTAGATAATCAGGAAGGAGGGCGCCACCGTCCCGGCGGTGGCGGCGATGGAGCCCAAAACCCGCCCCTGCTGGTAGCCCACGTAGGTGGCGCAGTTGATGGACATGGGGCCAGGGGTGGATTCCGCAATGACGGTAATGTTCATCATTTCATCGTGGGTGATCCACTGCTTCTCCTCCACGCAGATGCTCCCAATCACCGGCAGCATGGCGTAACCGCCGCCAAAGGTGAAGAGACCGATCTTGAAGAAGGTTGTAAACAGCTCCCAGATGATGTTCTTCGATTTCATACAGACATCAGACCTCCGGTTTTTTCTTGGGAATTTATTATAACCCATTGCAGGTCCGTTTGCAACTGGTGAAAGCCCCGCCGTCTCACCGGCATTTTATAAGAAGCTGTACCAATAGCCACCGCATGTATCTTGACGGCAAATTTTCCATCCGCCTTTGCCAAAAAAACTTGAAAGACATACAGTATTCCTGCGTTTTTTCGGCGTCGGCATACGAAAAATTTGCTCGCCAATCTGCACGCTTCGGCCATTGGTACAGCTTCTAAAAACACCGCCCCCGCGAAAACACGGGAGCGGTGTTTTATGTAAGGCGGATAGCCTGTTAAGCAGGAACGCCTATGGAAGGGAAGACGCTGGCTTTTATCAGTGGATGAAGATGCTGAGAACCAGCAGCTCTACAAAGCCGACGCCCCAGGCGATGGTGGAGCAGACAGACCAGTTCTTGATCTGCTCCTTGGTGTCCTTGATACCCATAAGGTTATTGACCACCCAGAAATAGCTGTCGTTGAAGTAGGAGAAGAACAGGGAGCCGATGCAGGCGGCGAAGGCGCCCAGGATGACGCTGGCCCCGGCGGCCTGGATGATGGGTGCGCAGATGCCGGCGGCGGTGACCATAGCCACGGTGCCGGAGCCCTGAACAAAGCGGACCAGGGTGGCGATGATAAAGGGCAGGATGATGATGGGGATGGCGGTTTTGGCCATCTGCTCGGCGATGAAGTCGCCGGTGCCGCTGACCTTCAGGACGTTGCCCAGGGCGCCGCCGGCGCCGGTGACCAGGATGATGAGACCGGCGCTCTTGATGCCCTTGTTCATCTCACCGATGCACTCGTCCTTGGTCATCCCCGCGCCCAGCACAAAGATGGCGCAAAGCAGGCCGATGCCCACGGCGATGATGGGGGTGCCCAGGAAGCCCATAACCTGGCCGAAGCTGGTTCCGGCAAAGTTGGGGTCCAGGGCCTTTGCCAGGTTGTTGATGAGGATGAGGAGAATGGGAGCCAGCAGAGGCAGGAAGGAATTGAAGGTGGAGGGCAGGTCCTTGGATTCCTTGAGGGAGACCTCGCTGTACTCGATCTGCTTGGCGGGACGAATCCAGTTTTCGCCGTCGTCAGCGGGGATCTGGTAGAGCTTGTTGCCCAGCCAGCAGGAGTAGAGGCAGCAGGCGATGGTCATGGGGATAGCCAGGACGATGCCCAGGAGGATGAATATGCCCACATCCGCCCCGAAGGTGCCCGCCACGCCCAGAGGGCCGGGGGTGGGAGGAACCAGGGAGTGGGTGATAACTAGGCCGGCGGCCAGAGGGCCGGCGATGGCCACGATGGAGCGGCCGGTCTTTTTGGAGATGGCCTTGGCGATGGGGCTGACCACTACAAAGCCGGAATCGCAGAAGATGGGGATGGAGACGATGAAGCCGGTGAGGGCCATGGCCCAGTGCTCCCGCTTCTTGCCAAAGAGCTTGATGAAGGTGAGGGCCATCCGCTCCGCGGCGCCGGTCTTGTCGAAAATCTGGCCCATCATAACGCCGAAGCCGATGATGATGCCGATGCTGCCCAGGGTGCCGCCAAAGCCGTTAATAATGGCGTTGGGGACATCCGCCGCAGGCAGGCCGCCGCCGATGCCGATGAAGGTGGCGGAGATGATAAGGGCCAGGAAGGGGTGTACCTTGGTCATAAGGACCAAACAGAGTAGCAGAGCGATGCCGATAATCAAAGCGATAATCATTTGCATAGTAATACTCTCCTCTCAAAAATACCCACTCAAACGAGGATGCCTTCCGGTATCTAACGCATGAAGTTGGGCGCATATTTTACTGCCAGCCGCACTGCCTCAATGAGGCTGACAGCACTTGCCTTGCCGGTGCCGGCAATGTCCAAAGCGGTTCCGTGGTCTACCGAGGTGCGCAGAATGGGCATTCCGGCGGTGATGGAGATGGTCCGTTCAAAGTCCAGGGTCTTGGTGGCGATGTGCCCCTGGTCGTGGTAAAGGCTCAAAACGCTGTTATAGCGCCCCTGGAGGGCCTGGTGGAAGACCGAATCCGCCCCGATGGGACCGGCGACGTTGTAGCCTTCCTTCTGGAGCTCCTCCACCGCCGGAATCACTTCCCGCACCTCCTCGTCGCCAAAGAGCCCGTGCTCCCCGCTGTGGGGGTTGAGGCCGGCAATCGCCATGGTTCCCTCGGTGATGCCCAGCACCCGCAGCGCCTCGGTGCAGCGGTAGACGTAGTCCTTGAGCCGCTCCTTGGTGACCAGGTCGCAGGCCTGGCGCAGGGAGACGTGGCGGGAAAGGAAGAAGACCCGCATTCCGTGGACCTCAAAGAGGGTGAGGGGATCGGCGGTGCCGGTGAGGGCGCCGAAAATTTCGGTGTGGCCGATGAAGTTCACCCCGCCCGCCTTGAAGGATTCCTTGTTGACGGGGGTGGTGGAAACCGCCGCCACCTTCCCGGCGTTGGCCAGCTCGATGCTTTTTGCAATGTACTCATAAGCGGCCTTGCCGCACATGCCGTCCACCTGGCCGATGGGGAACTTCTCCATATCCACATTATCCAGGTCGATAAGGTTCAGCACCCCTTCGGAATAGTCCCCCTCCTCCGGCTCGGTGATCACCTTAATCTCCATGGCGGGGACGTTGGGGAAGGTCATGGCGTTTTTCAGCACCTTGGCGTCCCCCACCACCACGCAGCGGGCGATAGCGGCGGTTTCCGGGTCCGCCAGGGTCTTTAAAACAATTTCCGGCCCGATGCCGGCGGGGTCCCCCAAAGGGATTGCAATAAAGGGCTTTTCCATATGCAGCACATCCTTTCAAATAGGCATCAAACAGCGGCTGGGCCGCAGGATATACAGGTTTTTAAATTTTTTCCCGCAGATACCGGGCGCAGGTGGCCATGGCCTTTTCATCCCCCACCATGCCGCCCTTGCTGATGAATTTCATGCCGGAGAAGACGCCGCCAATAAGCTCGCCGTACCCCGCCAGGGGGACCACCTCGTCCAGAAGGCGCAGCCCCACGGTGCCCATCTGGCGGTTGATGGCGGCGGTGATATCCCCGCCGGTGGAGTAGATGGCCCGGAAGGTGTCGTTTCCCCGGAGGATGTTCACCGCCGTCTCGGCAAAAGCGTCCCCGATGATGCAGCTGAGCTCCTCCACAGTGCAGCGGTATTTTTCCAGGTAGGGCCCGAAGGGGAGCTGTTTGGCCGGGTCGATGCCGGAGCCGATAACCGCAAGGTATTCGTGCTCCTCCGCGCACTCCAGCAGGGCCTTTGTCACCCGGAGCACCTCCGCCCTCCGGCGCTCCTCGCTTTCCAAAATCTCGGCCACATCCAGCAGAACATGGGCAATCTCCAGCTCCGCCAGCAGCTCCTTCACCTGGCGGCGGGCCACCCCGTTGACGCTTCCGATGACCATCAGCACCTTGCCGGGGCCGGTGACCTTCTTCGGGGGCAGGACACGCTTGGCGGCGGTGGCGGTGAAGACGCCAGGGTCCACCGGGATGAATTTCAGCTTGGCCGCGATGAGGGCGTCCACAATGGTTTCCATGTCCTCCATGGAGACGGAATCGCACACCAGGATGCGCGCGCCTCGTTCCACCGCCTCCTTCATTCGGGCCGCCAGGCTCTCCACGCCTTTGGCGATGTCATCCAGGTGGATGGTCTCCAAAGGATAGCGGGACTGGGCCTGATAGAGCTGCTTGGCGCTGGAGGTGGTGATAGGGTTTTTTGGGTCTTTCGCCACCTCGGTCTTTTGGAGGGGGACCCCGTTTACCAGCAGGTATCCCCCCACCAGCACCCGGCCGGAGCTGGGGAAGCAGGGGACGCAGACTGCAATATAGTCAGGCCCCAGCACATCCAGGAAAGCGTCGGTCTCCCTCCCCAGGTTGCCCCGGAGGGTGCTGTCGATGCGCTTTGCGTAGAGCTTTACTTCCTCCCCCCCAAGGGAGACCAGGGCGGCTTTTACCCGCTCGTAGGCCCCCTGGGAGTCAATGGCGCGGCTTTCGGTGGGCACCACCAGGCAGTCGCAGTCCGCCAGGGAGCGGTCGGCGCCGTTGGCGGCGTCCAGAACGGTGTAGGTGTCAAAGCCGTTTTTCTTCAGCAGCACCCCTGTGGCGTTGGCGCCGGTAAGGTCGTCCGCAATGACCAGGACCTGTGCCATTTGCTTCACCTCCTATTTCTTCTTCCTTTTTTCTTGCAAAAGAAAAAAGGAAGCGAAAAAAGAATGACAGAACAACCGGTAAACATGCGGTTCTATAAAAGCGGGATGGCGCAATAGGGCCTCTTTTTAATCAATCGTGAATTTGCAGCAGAGGCAGACGGAACCAGAGGAAAGGGGTATCGTCAGACGGTAGCGTCCGGGCGGCAGGGGACCGTAGCGGGTGCTCCAGTCTATGGAGAGGGTGTGCTTGCCAGGGGCGGCCAGGCGGGTGTACAGCGGCCAAAAGGAGGGGTCCTCCAAAGAAATATCCTGCCAGCCGCCCCGGATCCAAATCTGGATGGAATACTCCGCCCCGAAGGAGATGGTCTCCTAGGAGCTGTTTTGGAGGAAAAAGGAGGCCCCCGCAGGGGAAAGAGTGCCTTCCTCCAGGGTGAGGCAGATTTCTTCGCTGCCAACAAGGGGGAGGGTGCTTTCGCCGCCAATCTTCCATGGGTACCGCTTCCCTTGCGGAAAGAGCCAGGCAGGAACCAGGAGCAGAAGGAGGAGAAAAGCGGTAAACCGTTTTTTCATAGTAGTTCCCTTTGCCAGCAGCGTGGCGAAAAAGTTTGCCACTTTTCTTTTTGCTTCTTTTTCTTTTCTTGTGAAAAGAAAAAGAAGTGGGGGTGCAGGGGGCGAAGCCCCTGCTACACCTGGATAAGCTCGATTTTTTTGCTTTCCGCCAAACGTTTTTCCTCTTCGTTGAAGCGGTAGTCGGTGACCACGGCGGTGTAGTCCGAAAGGCTGTTGATGCGCACCAGGGCGCTGCGGTGGAACTTGGAGGAATCGGCCACCAAAAAGCACTCCTTGGCGCTGCGCAGAACGGCCCGTTTCATAAAGGCCTTTTCAATGGTGGGGGTGAGGACGTCAAAATCCTCGTTGATGCAGGCGGTGCCCACAAAGGCCACGTCCACAAAGAAGCTGCCCATCATCTCCAGGGTGAGGGAGCCCACGGCGCTGCCGGTGCTGTTCTGGATGGTCCCCCCCAGGATGATAACCTCCCGCCGGTGGCGGGAAAGAAACAAAGCGGTTTTCAAATCGTTGGTTAGGAAGGTGAGGCTGGGGACAGCCAGCAGCTCCTGGGCGATGGCGAAGGTGGTGGTGCCGGCGTCCAGGAAGACCTGCATCCCCCCGGTGACAAGGCCGGCACAGCAGGCGGCGATGCGCTGCTTTACCTCCAGGTTGGCGGAGCGCTTCTTGCTGTAGTCCACCTCCCCCACGTTTTCCCCCC
>WSMP01000085.1 GCA_013316495.1 Angelakisella sp. | reverse complement strand
TGGATGGTCCCCCTGGTGGCGGCCGGCTGTGTAGGGGTCTGGGTTCTTCATATCAGCAGGAGCGACCAGGCCAAGCTGTATGAGAACCTTAGCACCGGACTGATGCTGGTGGAGTTCCTGTTCTTTGGGGCGCACAGCGCCAGCCTGTTCGATGTCCCGGCGGTGGCCTGCATCATCGTCTTTGTTTTTTCCATGCTGGACCGGAAGCGGCTGTTGTATATAACGGCCGCTTTGTATGTCACCGTGCTCCTCTACCACTGCCTCATCCTGCACACCGTTGTCCCCGATATGCAGGCCCAGGAGGTGATGCGCCTGGTGCTGGGCGGTGTGGTGGTCTTTGGCAGTGTGGGTGTTGCAAGATACCGTGTCGACCGCAGGCTGGCGGAACAGCAGCGGTATACCCGTGTGTTGGAGCAGCTGGAAACGTCGGGGCGGGAGAATGTGGTGCTCCTCTCCAATGTTTCCCACGAATTCCGTACCCCCATCAATATGGTAATGGGTATTAGTGAGATTATCTTGGAAAAGGATATCCCCCCAGAGATTCGGGAGGATATCAAGTCTATCCAGCTGGCGGGGAAGCGGCTCTCCAACCACATCAGTAATATCCTGGATTATACCGAGATCGCAGAGGGATCCCTTACGCCGGCCCAAGAGGAGTATATGATTACCTCGGTGCTGATGGATGTGGTGACCACCACCGCAATACAGAGCGCGAAACACCAGCTGGAGCTGGTGTTTGATATCGACCCTGATGTGCCGGCAGTGCTGGTGGGGGATGCGGAGAAAATCACCCACGTAATGAAGGCCCTGCTGGAAAATTCCATCAAATTTACAGAGGAAGGCGGCATCAGCGTCAGCATCGGCTACCGTCAGGAAATCTATGGGGTCAACCTGCTCATCGATATCATAGATACCGGTATTGGCATGACCGCCGCCCAGCTGACCCAGATGTACGATGACTTTTACCAGGCGGACAGCGGCAGCAGCCGCTTTGCCGGGGGCCTGGGGCTGGGAATTCCCATCGTTCGGGGACTACTCCACGCTATGGGCGGCTTTATCCACTTTGAAAGTTTGGGCCAGCAGGGGCTGCAGGCCCATATCTCCATCCCCCAGGGGGTGGCGGACGATTCCCCCAGCCTCTCCCTGGCCCACGCCGATGAGCTTTGCGTTGCCTGTTACTTCCGGCCGGAAAAATACAACAGCGATGAGGTGCGGCGCTTCTACGATAAGCTGATTGTCCACCTGGTGGAGGGGCTGGGTATTGAAGGGTACCAGGCCCACAACTTTGAAGGACTGCTGAAATTGCAGCGCAGCCATCCCCTGACCCATATAGTCATTGCCCAGGCGGAGTACGAGGAGAACCGCTGCTACTACGAGGAGCTGACCAACAAGCTCCGGGTGGTGATTATTGCGGAGAAGGACTACGTGCTGGACCGCAACAGCCGTCTGTTGGTGATCCGCAAGCCCTTCTCCGCCATTTCGGTGGTGAATCTCTTTAACGGCGAGGTGGAGGAGAACGGTTTCAAGGAGGCCCAGGCGGTAGGGGATCGGCCCTTCACCTGCGAAGGGGTCCGAGTGCTGGTGGTAGATGATGAGGAAATGAATCTGGTGGTTGCAAAGGGTGTCCTTGGCAGCTACGGTATTCAGGTGGATATCTGTCTTAGCGGCAAAGAGGCGCTGGAGCTGTGTGTCAGCAACCGCTACGACATCATCTTCCTGGACCACATGATGCCTGGCTTCGATGGGGTGGAGACCCTGCGGCGCATCCGGGAGATGCGGGGAGGGGTTTATCAGGACCTGCCGGTGATTGCCCTGACAGCCAACACCATCAGCGGAGCCCGCGAGATGTTCCGCAGCGAGGGGTTCACCGAGTTTATCCCCAAGCCCATCGAGCGGACCGTGCTGGAGCGGGTTCTGCACAAAATCCTGCCGCCCCACTGCATCCGGTACATAGGGGGACCGTCGGAAAAGGAATTCCCGGAGGAAGAGGCGGTTCCAGCTGGCTCCCTCCAGGAGAAGGAGCCGCCGGAAGAAAAGGTGGAATCCTCTGCCCCGGAGGAAACAGAGGCGCCAGCGGGAAGCACGGCCCTCCCCTACGCCCAGCTGGTACAGGCGGGGATAAACGTAGACAAAGGGCTGGATTACTGCTGCGGCGAAGAGGACTTCTACCTGGAGATGCTCCAGATTTTCTACGCCCAGGGGAAGGAAAAAATGGAGGAAATCACCGCCCTGTACGAGGCTGCCAACTGGAAGGACTATGCCACCAAGGTCCACGCCCTGAAGAGCACCTCCCTGACCATCGGCGCGGAGCAGCTGTCCGAGCACGCCAAGGCTTTGGAGCAGGCGGGGAAGAACGGGGATGTGGAATATATCAAAAAGCATCACCCCGGTCTGCTGCGTCTCTACCAGGAAGTCTGCAACAAAATCGCCGGGCTTTAGAGCTCCCCGGCCTATCCTTCTGAAAGGAGAATACATTCCATGATAAAGAAATGGCTGGAGCTCATCTTCGACCATCGTATCGCCCTGCGGGAGCGGATGTTCCGGGTGGTAACAGGCATCTGCATGATTGCGTTGTTTTTCATTCTGCCTATGGGCAGAAGCGTTACCAATCTTTTGATTCTGGCTGTAAGCCTAGCGGCTATTGCTGTCATTGTAAAGCTCAGTATCCGCAAGGAGTGCATCAATGTTGGGGCCACCGCCATCGTGCTGCTTTTGCTGCTGCTTTTCCCCCTCAGCTTTTTTTCAGCGGGTGGATTCTACAGCGGGGTGCCGGAGTGGGGGGTTATCTGCTTCGTCTATATCAGCCTTACCTTAGAGGGGCGCCGCAGAGTGGTGTTTTTCCTCCTGACGGTGGCAGAAATCGTTGCCTGCTATTATATCGCTTTCCATGCCCTGGGGGATGTGGCACAGCACACATTGAACCATTCCTTCTTCGATTCCGTCATCTCTGTGGTGATGGTGGGCCTCCTCTCCAGTGTTCTGCTTCTGTTCCTCAACCGGCTCTATAATGCGGAAAACGAAATTACCCAGCAGCAGAAGAAGGAAATTGAGGAGCTGAATAAGGCGGAAAACAACTTCTTCTCCAGCATGAGCCATGAGATCCGCACCCCCATCAATACCATCATCGGCCTCAACGAAATCATCCTGCGGGGGGATATCTCAGAGGAGGTAGCTGAAAACGCCCGGAACATCCAGGGCGCCAGCAAGATGCTCCTCACCCTGGTCAACGACATCTTGGACCTTTCCAAGATAAAGTCCGGCAAGATGGAGATTGTAAATGTCTCTTACGAGACGGGGGAGCTTTTTTCCGAAATCGTCAATATGATTTGGATAAAGGCCCAGGAGAAGGGGCTGGAATTCCGGCTCCATGTGGACCCCTCCATCCCCAGTATGCTGTTTGGCGACGAGGTGCGCATCAAGCAAATCCTGATAAACCTGCTGAACAATGCAGTTAAATATACGCGGGAGGGCTTTGTGAAGCTCTCCATCCGGTGCGAGCGCCGGGGAGTGAACCGGGTGCGGGTTTGGTACACAGTGGAGGACAGCGGCCAGGGGGTGAAAAAGGAGAACATCCCCTATATCTTCAACGCCTTTAAGCGGGTGGATGAGGAAAAGAACCGCCACATTGAGGGCACCGGCCTGGGGCTGAGCATCGTCCACCAGCTGGTAGAGCTGATGGGGGGCGAAATCAGCGTCAACAGCGTCTACACCAGAGGTACGACCTTTGTGGTAATGCTGGAGCAGGACATTGTAGATAACCAGGCTCTGGGAGAGTTTTCCCTGGCAACCAGGGTCAAGGCCCACCAGGGGGAGCAATATCACCAGAGCTTCGAGGCCCCGGAGGCCCACGTTCTGGTGGTGGACGACAACGACATGAATTTGATGGTGGTGCGAAAGCTGCTGGCGGCCACCAAGGTCCAGCTGGACACTGCCAGCAGCGGCGCCGAGTGCCTGGCCCTGACCCAGAAGCAGCATTACGACGCCATCCTGATGGACCATTTGATGCCGGAAATGGACGGCATCCAGTGCTTCCACGCCCTGCGCACCCAGCCCGGCGGCCTTTGCCAGGATGTGCCGGTAATCGCCCTTACTGCCAACGCCGGCAGCGATAACCAGTTCCTCTACCGGCGGGAGGGCTTCAGCGGCTACCTGGCCAAGCCGGTAAGCGGCGCTTTGCTGGAGGCCGGGGTGCTGAGCATCCTGCCGAAGAACCTGGTAAAGCTCAGCGAGATGGCAAGCCAGTCGGAGATTGGCAAGGAGGTGCTGATTTTTGACCAGGCCCAGCGGCGGCCTCTGGCTATCACCACCGACAGCGTCTGCGACCTGCCCCCGTCCCTGCTCCAAGCCTTTGGCATTGCAGTCTGTCCCTATTTTGTTTGCACCGAAAAAGGGCGCTTTTTGGATGGGGAGGAACTGAAATCCGATGAGCTGCTGATGTACATGGCCCAAGGGAAAAACGGCTTTTCCCAGCCGCCGGAGGTGGAGGACTACGAGAACTTTTTTGCCCAGCGGCTGTCCGAGGCCCAGAATATCATCCATATCACCATGGCGAAGCACGCCAGCCAGGGTTACTTCAACGCCAAGGACGCCGCCCGCTCCTTTGAAAATGTCACTGTGCTGGATTCCGGGCACCTTTCCAGCAGCATGGGACTGATGGTGCTCTGCGCCGCCTCCATGGCGGAAAACCATGTCCCCAAGGATGAGATTGTAAAGGCGGTTAAGCGGCTGCGGCGGTATATCTCTTCGGACTTTATCATCGACAGCACCCATATGATGTGCCAGGCGGGACAGATTCCCAAGCGCATCAAAACCGTCTGCGATGCGCTGCTGCTGCATCCAATCATATCGCTGCGAAAGAGCCGGATGGTGGTGAGCGGCGCGGGGATAGGGGATTTCGCCCATATGGCAAAAGGCTATGTCCGGCGGGTGTTCCGGGATTCCCGAAGCATCGACCGGCGGGTGCTGTTTATCACCTACGCCGGTATGGATGCGCAGCGGCTCCAGTATATTCAGGACCTGGTGCAGCAGCACGGGCCCTTTGAGCGGATATACCTGCAAAAGGCCTCCTCCGCTATCGCCAGCAACTGCGGGCCAGGCACGTTCGGGCTGCTGTTTATGCGGAAAAACGATGCGGTGGTCCACCTTTCGGAGATGCCGGAATCCATTGAGTAGCGCTCTGCCCCGCTTCGGCGGGGCATTTTTGCACACCCAAAATCCGGAAGGGCCTTTTACAAAGGGGGCAGAGGAGCGCCGGCGCCGGAGGGGCGGAAATTTCCTTTTGCCCCGGCTTCCTTTTTTTCCCGTTTTGTGGTATGATGTGCAGAGAACAAGGGACGAAAGAAGGGGGCTCCATGACCATCACCCGCCTGGGGGAGACTAAAAAGGGACGTTTTTCCGTTTTTGCGGACGGGGAGTTTCTCTTTTCGGTCCATAAGGATATTTTTCTTTCCCGAAAGGAGCTGGAGCTGGGCCGGGAGGTATCGGTGGAGCTTTTGGAGGAGATACGCCTGGAGGACGAGGCCTATTCCTGCAAGGAAAAGGCCCTCACCCTCCTGGAATATTCCGCCCACAGTGCCGGACGGCTGGCGGAAAAGCTCCGGCGCTTCTACCCGCCGGAAACGGTGGATATCACCATCGAGCGCCTGGGGGAGCTGGGCCTTTTGGATGACCTGGATTACGGCCGGCGGCTGGCGGCGGACCTTCTGAACCTGCGGGGCTACAGCCTGGGGCGGGTGCGCCAGGCCCTGTTCCAGCGCCGTCTGGACCGGGAGACCATCGAGCAGGTGATGGAAGAGCTGGAGGATATCGACCAGGTGGGGCCCATTGTGGCCCTGGTGAAGAAAAAATATCTTTCGAAGCTCCGGGAGTGTCAGGGCCGTCAGAAGGTGGCCGCCGCCCTCCAGCGCCGGGGCTACGGCTACGACGAGATACGGGAGGCGCTGGCCCAGGTGCTGGAGGAACTGCCGGAGGACGAGGAGGAAGACGGGCTTATCTATGATTCAGAATAGCTTCCAAAAGGGGCTGGGGGATGGCACTCCCATCGGTCTGGGGTATTTCTCCGTCTCCTTCGCCTTCGGCATCTCGGCCGCGGCGGCGGGGGTACCGGTGTGGGGGGCGGCCCTCATCTCCATGAGCAACGTCACCTCCGCCGGGCAGTTTGCCGGTCTTTCCCTGATGGCTGCCGGGGCGTCCCTGGCGGAGCAGGCCCTCACCCAGCTGGTCATCAACCTTCGGTACGCCCTTATGTCCCTTTCCCTCAGCCAAAAGCTGGACCCGGCCATCGGCCTTTTGGAGCGGCTGCTGATGGCCTTCCTCAACACCGACGAGGTCTTTGCGGTGGCCTCCTCCCAGGAGGGGATGGTGGGCCGCCGGTACTATTACGGCCTGATGATTGCCCCCTACCTGGGGTGGAGCGCCGGGACGGTGCTGGGGGCGGCGGCGGGTTCCATCCTTCCTGAAGCGGCCCGTTCCGCCCTGGGCATCGCCATCTATGGGATGTTTTTGGCCATCATTATTCCCCCGGCAAAAAAGCATCCCGCTGTGCGGCGGGTGCTGCTGCTGGCCGTTTTCCTCAGCTGCCTAATCGCCTGGAGCCCTCTTTCCCAGGTAATCAGCAGCGGGTTTTCCATTATCCTCTGCACCCTCGCCGCCGCCGGGGCGGGGGCCTGGCTCTTCCCAAGGGAGGAGGCGGAGGGCCATGGACAATGAGCATCTTTGGCCGGACAGCAGCTGGCCTGGAGAGGAGCGTGTAAAAAATGCCAAATAATTTCCTCC
>WSMP01000084.1 GCA_013316495.1 Angelakisella sp. | reverse complement strand
CCCCATAGGTCCCCAGAGCTACCAGCAGGCTCGCCAGGAAGAAGGCAGGAATCACCATCAGGGCAAGCAGGGGGTCATTGTAGGCCAGGATGGCGACAGTGTAGCCGCCCCCCAGGAGCAGCAGGCCCAGGACACCGCCCAGGACACCAAAGCGGGGATCCCGCTCCCCGGAGCGGTCCTCCCGCAGCAGGTCGGTGGGAGCTGCTAAGGAAAGGTGCACCAAATTGCCCACAAGGCATCCAAGGAAGATGACCCCAAACAGTCCCACAGTGTAGAGCAGGGCAGCGGGTGTCACAGAAGGGGCATAGTCGGCAGTGATGCCGGCCAGATCCAGCAACAGCCTAACCGAAAGGCCCATCAGCAGGATGCCTGTCCCCAGCCCGGCTGCCAAGGAAAAGAGAAAGCTGTACAGCGTCTCGAAGAAGAGCACCGCCCCCACGTGCCGCTGCTCCAGCCCCAGGACTCCGTACAGCCCCAGTTCTTTTTTCCGGCGCTTCATCAGGAAGCTGTTAATATACCACAGGAAAGGGGCGCAGACCACCGGCAGTAGCAGAGTTGCAACGGCCATCAGGCCGTGAAGGGTGCCGCTGCCGGGGATGGCGCGGGCAAAGCTGCGAGATTCCGAAAGGTTGCAAACGGTAAAGAACAGGCAGATAATAAGGCTGGCCGCCCCTAGGAAGGGGAGATAGTCCCGGCGGTTGTTTCGCAGGTTCTGGAAGGCGAGCCTGCTGGTAGCTCTGGGGACCTATGGGGTGTTCATTTTTGGTAGTATCTATGTCCTGAAGGCCTTGCGGAGCAATAAAGGCTTCTACTACCAGCCTCAGAACTTCGTCACCCTGTCGGGAATGCTCCACCGGATGCGGAAAAACGGGGCGGGCCTTGCCAACATCTGTCTGTTCGGTACCATGACCCTGGTGACCCTTTGCTGTACCCTGACGGTGGCCTTCGGCCAAGGGGAGGTGATGGCACTGCTGGGCTCCGCTAACCGCCAAGGGGTCATCTCCTTGGATCTGGAGCACATCGCCCCGGAGGAGCTAACCATCTTCTTTGGCACCCTGGCTTTTCTAGGGCTTTTCTTCGGAACCGCTTTTCTCCTCTGCACTGTGCTGGTGATGTACTACAAACAGATCACCGAAGGCCATGAGGACCGGGAAGGTTTTTTGGTGATGCAACGGGTGGGGATGAGCGTGGGGATGGTGCGCTCCACCGTCCGGCGGCAGGTGCTGCTGGTGTTTTCCCTTCCCCTGCTGGGGGCGCTTCTTCATCTCTGCTTCGCTGTTCCGGTGCTGATCCGACTGTTCGATGTCCTCTGTGTCAGTTCCCGGACGGTGCTGCTGGGGGCGGGATGCGCAGTGCTGGTCTTTGCGGGGCTTTACCTGGGGGTGTACCTTGCCACCGCCAAGGTATACTACAAGCTCGTGGCGCGATAGACCTATCTTCCATACAGCAGAACAGCCCAGCCGGGACAAAGCGTCCTGGCTGGGCTGTTTTATTTTCTGAAAGCTGCACCTGGAAGGTTTAGGCAGGCCCTTTCAATCCAATCACTTGGAAGAATAGTTGGTGTAGGTGACAAACCCGTCATAGAGCTTGCCCAGGTAATCGAAGGAGAGACCGGTGCCGATTGCCACCGCCTCCACCGGATTTTCTGCCAGGCGTGCCTGGATGCGGATGCGGCTGCTGATGAGCTTATCCATCCCCCCCAGCATACTGCCGCCGCCGGTCATAATAAGGCCGCTCTGTTCGATATCCGCCACCAGCTCCGGCGGGGTGCGCTCCAGCACCGACTGGAGGGCAAGGATGATGTGCTCCACCTCCATAGCCAGGGGCTCCAGCAGCTCCTGGTTGGTGATGGTGATGCGCTGGGGCAGGCCGGTGACCAGGTTGCGCCCCTTCACCTCGTATTCGTTGGCGCTGGCGTCCTCCGGCCAGACAGTGGCGATATCCCGCTTGATGCGGTCGGCGGTGTTATCTCCAATCAGGACATTGTAGGTGTTGCGGATATACCGCACAATGGCCTGATTGAAGGTGTTCCCCGCCATTTTAAGGCTGGTTTTGCAGACGATGCCGTTAAGGGAGAGGATGGCAATATCGCTGGTGCCGCCGCCGATATCCAGGATGGCGACGCCGCCGGGGACGGTGATATCAATCCCCGCCCCAATGGCCGCGGCCACCGGCTCCTCTATAAGAAAGACGTTGCGGGCCCCGGAGGACATCACCGTATCAATGACCGCCCGGCTTTCCACCTCGGTAATGGCGGAGGGAACGCAGACGCAGACCCTGGGCTTAAAGAATTTGCTGGAGCAGACCTTCTTGAAAAAGTCCTTGAGCATCTCCTCGGTGACCTCGTAATCGGAGATGACCCCTTCCGCCAGAGGCCGCACCACCCGGATAAGGTCGGAGGTTTTCCCCAGCATATCGTAGGCGGCCTGGCCCACCGCCATCTTTTTATTGGTACGGGCGTCCATAGCCACAATGGAGGGTTCCTTCAGGACGATGCCCTTGCCGGCGACATAGATCAGCGTGGTAGCGGTCCCCAGGTCGATGCCGATGTCATTGCGAAACACGGTTCCAACTCCCCTTTATATTCTCGTTGTATCTATCGGTAATTGACAAAAAATTCCACGGTACTGATTATACTATGGTTTTATGTCCTTTGTCAAAAAAAATTGCAAATAGGCTGTAAACGAATCCCCCCATGAGCTGTCACCCTTCATTTTAGGCGGAGGAGACGGGGATTATTCCCCCTAGCCCTCCACAGCCTCGGTAAGCATCGCCCGCAGGTTGGTGTACCGCTTGGTGCGGCGGTTGTTTTGCACCATCCGGGCTACCGTCTCCTTTTCCCCCGCCATCACCAAAAGGCGGCGGGCCCGCGTGACCCCGGTGTAGAGAAGATTGCGGTAATGGAGGTTCCGGTGGCTGCCCATCAGGGGCATCACCACTGCCTCAAACTCGCTCCCCTGGCTTTTGTGGATGGTAATGGCGTAGGCGTGCTCCAGCTGGTCGGCGGTATCGAAGGTATAGGGGGCCACCACGTCGTCAAACCGCACCAGGACCGTCTTGGAGGAAAGGTCAATCATATCAATGACGCCGATATCCCCGTTGAAGACCCCCTCCCCTTCCTGGCCGTTGTCGTTCTTCCACAGGATATCGTAATTGTTGCGAATCTGCATCACCTTATCCCCCTCCCGCAGGGTGCGGCCCAGGGCGGTGTACTCGCTTTTTTGGCGGTCCGGGGGATTTAAGCGCTCCTGAAGGACCCGGTTTAATTCCCGCGTGCCCAGCGCCCCCTGCTTCATGGGGGTGATAACCTGGATATCCCACAGGGGCCGGAAGCCGTAGCTTTGGGGGAGGCGGCGGGCACAAAGATCCGCCACCAGCTGCTGCACCTGCTGGGCGCTTTGGCGGGGGAGAAAGAAAAAGTCCTTGTCCTTTTTGTCCAGCTGGGGCAGCTCCCCCCCCACAATGGCGTGGGCGTTTACCACGATGAGGCTTTCCGCCGCCTGGCGGAACACCTCGTCCAGGTGGACGGTGGGCACGCAGCCGCTGGCAATAAGGTCCCCCAGCACCTGCCCCGCCGCCACCGAGGGCAGCTGGTCGCTATCCCCCACCAGAATCAGCTTGCACCCCAGGCGCATCCCCCGGAAGAGGGATTCCATAATGAGAACATCCACCATGCTCATCTCGTCCACAATGATGGCATCGGTGGGGATGGGGTTCTTCTCGTTGCGCTTAAAGGTGAGGGTATCCCGGAAGGGCTCCACCTCCAGCAGGCGGTGGATGGTCTTGGCCTCCCGGCCAGTGACCTCGGTCATCCGCTTGGCGGCCCGGCCGGTGGGGGCGGCCAGGGACACCTTCAGCCCCTCCCCCTCCAGGAGGGAGAGGATGCCGTTGAGGGTGGTGGTCTTGCCGGTGCCGGGGCCGCCGGTGAGGATGAAGACCGGGCTTTCCATCGCCTCCCGGATGGCCCGGCGCTGCTGCTGGCCGTATCGGATGCCCAGGGCGGCCTCCAATTTATCCGTCTCCTGCTCCCAGTTCCGGGAGGGGGGCGGCGCCAGCTGGAGCATCAGGGCCACCCGCCCGGCGATGGTGGTTTCCGCCGCGTAAAGCTCCGGCAGGTAGAGCCAGCTCCGCCCTCCGGCCTCGTAGGCCACCAGGTCGCTGTTCTCCTCCATCTCCGCCAGGGTGTCCTGGACCTTCTCCTTGGAAATCTTCAGGTACTGGGCGCTGAAATCCTCCAGGGTGCTCCGGGGCAGGCAGGTGTGCCCCTGGCGGCTGTTGTGCCGCAAGATGTACCGCACCCCGGCGGAAAGGCGCTTGTAGCTTTCCCAGGGGATTTGGAACCGTTCGGACATCTGCTCGTCCACTTCCTCAAAATCCAGGCCAATTTCGTCGCAGCAAAGGATATAGGGGTTATCCCGAATCAGCTCCACCGAGGGGGGACCCCAGCGCTTCCACACCTTGATGGCGGTGGAGGGCTCCAGGCCGCAATCGGTGAGGAAGAGCATTACGGTGCGGATGCCGAAAAGGCGGGTGTATTCCTCCCCGATCCGTTGGGCCTTGGCCGCCGAAATCCCCGGTACCTCGCTGAGGCGGTGCGGCTCCTTTTCCATCACCTCCAGGGTCTGGCCGCCAAAATGGTTCACCAGCCGCCGGGCGATGGCGGGGCCCACCCCCTTGATTGCGCGGGAGGAAAGGTACTTTAGGATGGCGTTTGCGGTTTTGGGGAGGGTGCGCTGGATAATCTGCGCCTGGAACTGCTGGCCGTACTTGTGATGGGAGCCATAGACCCCATCGGCGGAAATCTCCTCCCCTTCCGCCACCCCGGTGGTGGTGCCCACCACCGTCACCAGCTCATCCTCCACCGAGACAGCCAGAACGGTGAAGCCGCTGTCCTCGTTGTGGAAGACCACATCCTCCACGGTGCCCTCCAGGTGCTCCAGCTGTTTTCCTTCCATCTCCTTACCCCCCACCGCCAAAAATACTGTTTCTCCAATTATAGCATAAAACTGCCTCGGTCTCCAGGCACCTGGTGAGATTCCCGAAAAATGCAAGGCTGAAGGCCGGGCAGGGCGGGACAGCGGCGGCACGCCGCGCTAACAGCCAGGGGAAGCCAGCCGCTCCAGGTACATTTGGCGGATGGCGGGGATTTCCCCCAGCCCCTCCAGGACGCAGTCCACCTGATACCCGGCGGCGGTGAGGACGTTTTTCCAGGAGCCTTCATCCTCCCCGGCCATATCGCTGCGGGCGTGCTCCCCAGCGGTGAGCAGCAGGGGACGCAGAATCACCCGCCTGGGGGCGCGCTCCTCCAGGCGCTTTTTCAGCCCCTCCAGCCCCAGATAACCTTCCACTGTGGCCACAAAGACATTGGGTTGGCTCAGCTCCCGGAAGACGCATTCCATCGCCCCATAGGCAAAATCCCCCCGGTGGTTTGTGCCATGGCCCATAAGCACCAAGGCGGTGTCCTCCGGCAGGGGACCTTGGCGCTCCAGCAGAATCTTCGCCACCCGCACCAGCTCCTGCGGCCGGTCCAGAAGGGGCGGGGCCAGGAGGAAGGAGGAAAACCTTTCTGCCCGCCTGCCGCAGTCCAGCACCAGGCGCTGGTATTCCATGCCGGCGATGAGAAAGGTGGGCAGGACGGTGACCGCCTCGACTCCATGGGCCACCATTTCCTCCAAGGCCCCAGGGACATCCGGCATATTCCAGCCCCGCTTTGCCCACATCCGGCGGATGGTGGGGCTGGTGATGGCCTCATACACGGGTACATCCGGAAAGCTCTCCCGGACCTCCCCGGCAAGAAGCCCCAGAGTCTTTTCCCAAGCTTCCGCCGCCGCGGTTCCAAAGTTAACGAGGAGGATTCCTTTCTTCACCATTTCTTTCCCTTTCCTCCCGCATCCTTTTCCAACTCCCTGTTGCGGCGCTCCTGCTCCCGGATGGCGCTTAGCATCTTCTGGCAGTCCTCACTATCGTCCCCCAACTGGATGGCGCGGATAAAGGCCTCCTCGGCCTCCTTATCCTGGTCCATGCAGAAATAGCAGCACCCCATGCGGTACCACCAAAGGGAGTCCTGCTCTCCCTCCTCCCGGAGGGGCAGCAGCACCTGGTAAGCCTTCCTGTATTCCCCCAGGTTCCCCAGGGCCCGGCCCTTGCAGCTTTGGATGGCGTATTCCCGCTGGACCTCCTCCGGCAGGCGGGAAATTTCCCAAAGAATCTGCTTGTGGTGATTTTCCTCATGGAGCTGGTTGAGCCGCTCCAGCACTTCCTTATCTACCATCGTTTTCCCTCCTTAGCTTTCGTGGCTGATGTCGTAAAGCTCCAGCTCCGAGGTGAAGCGGAACACCAGCAGCTCGTCGGTGATTTCCGGGTCCAGGCAGAAGTCCAGGGTACAGTCCATCTCCTCCTCCGCGCCAGGGCGGGGGGCGACGGTGACGCCCCGAAGCTCCAGGACCTGAATGAACCGCTCCGGGGTGGCCTCCTCCCGGCTGGCTACCCCAAGGCTTGCCAGCAGCGGCGCCTCCTCCAGCTCCTCCAGCTGGTCCCGGAGGAAGAAGCGGATAACCTCGTTGCTCTCGTACTCCGCCTCAAACCGCTTCCGGGCCCTTTGGTACATCTCCGGCAGCCGGTCCAGCAGCTTTCCGATGGCCTCCCACTTCTTCGGCTGGGCCAGGTTCTCCCAGATGAACAGCTCCACCCTTTGGGAGCGGCCCTCCATGGCAAGGGGGAAGGTCTCGAACAGGCCCTCCTTCACCGGGAAGCGGAGGGAGCCGAAAAGGAGGGTTTCCACCTGGGCGGTGCCCTCCCAGCCCCGGCCCTCCCAGCTACTGGT
>WSMP01000009.1 GCA_013316495.1 Angelakisella sp. | reverse complement strand
ACGGGCCGCTTCGCGTCCCTTCGGGCACGTGGGCTTCGCCAGCCCTTTGAAAAGGGGGGACGGAAACTTCACTGGCCTTCGGCCCTGCTGGCTTAGACTCCAGGCAGCCGCTTTCGCCCTTCGAAGGGTTAAGGCCCCTTAGGGCCATGTAGGGCGAGACACCGGGGGCATCCCGGCTAAGCTCCTCACTTTCTGGGGGAGCTTAGGAAGATAAGGCTCCCTTCTGGGTATTACCCTGATCCTGCAAAGAGCTTCAGCGAGTGCCTGAAGTTTTAGACACTGTACCCATCTCTTGATAGCTTTTGCCGCTTTTCTTTTTGCTTCTTTTTCTTTTCTCGTGAAAAGAAAAAGAAGTGCAACAGGAGGGATTTTTTGGAACAGAAAGAACCCTGCGCCCTTACGGGGCTGATTTTGCGCTCCCAGGGGGGCTTTTATCAGGTGCGCACCAGCGCCGGGGAGCTGCGCTGCCGGGGCCGGGGGCGCTTCCGGAAGGAGGCCACCCAGCTGCTGGTGGGGGACCAGGTGGAGGTCCAGCCCACCGAGGAAGGGGCAGGCTTCATCACCGGTCTGGCGCCCCGGAAAAACTTCCTCATCCGGCCGCCGGTTGCCAACCTGGACCGCCTGGTGCTGGTGGTCTCCGCCGCCGACCCAGCCCCCAACCTCCTGGTGGTGGATAAGCTCACCGCCATCGCCGCCCGGCGGGGCATCCCGGCGGCCTTGGTCTTCACCAAGCCGGACCTGGCGGACACCGCCAATCTAGCGGCTATCTACCGGGGGGCGGGCTACCCCGTCTGCCAGGTGAACAGCCTCACCGGGGAGGGCATCCCCCAGGTGCGGGCCCTCTTCCAGGGGGGGCTCTCCGCCTTCTGCGGCAACTCCGGCGCGGGGAAATCCACCCTCCTTAACGCCCTCTATCCGGAGCTGCAGCTGGCCACCGGGGAAATCAGCCGCAAGCTGGGCCGGGGACGGCACACCACCCGCCATGTGGAGCTTTTCCCCACCGGGGACGGGGGGTATATTGCGGATACCCCCGGTTTTTCGGCGGTGGAGTTCCTGCAGTTTGAAAAAATGCCGGCGGCGGCCCTGGAGGACTGCTTCCCGGAGTTCGGCCCCTACCGGGAAAAATGCCGCTTCACCGGGTGCAGCCACCGGGTGGAGAAGGGCTGCGCCGTGCTGGCGGCGGTGGAGGAGGGAAAAATCCCGGAAAGCCGCCACCAAAGCTACCGGGCCATCTACGAAGAGCTGCGGGGGGTGAAGGAATGGGAGCTGAAGTGAAAAGCGGCCGGTGCATCCTCTTCTGCGGCAGGCCGGTGGAGGAGGCCGATTTGCTGGGCCTTACCCGGCAGCCGGGGGACCTGGTCATCGGGGCGGACGGGGGCTTTTTTACCGCCCGGCGTCTGGGCTTTTCCCCCGACCTGGCTATTGGCGATTTTGACTCCGCCCCCATGCCGGAGCCGGAGGCGAACCTGGAGGTCCATCCCGCCCACAAGGACGAAACCGACTGCATCCTGGGGGTGGACGCGGGGCTTGCCAGGGGGTTTACCCGGTTTATCATCCTGGGGGGCACCGGGGGGCGGCTGGACCACACCGTGGCCAACCTCCAAACCCTGCGCTACCTCTGTGAGCGGGGGGCCAGGGGGGAGCTGCGGGAGCGGGACTGCTGGGCGCAGGTGATTCAGGACGAGACGCTGGAGCTGCGCCGTGGCGCCTACCTGGGGGAGGGGGCCTACCTCTCCCTCTTTGCTATGAGCGGGGAGTGCCGGGTCACCGAAACGGGGGTGGAGTACCCCCTGGAGGACTACCCCCTTTCCGGCGCTTACCCCCTGGGGGTCAGCAACCATATACGGGACACCGCCCGCATCACCGCCCAGGGTACCCTGCTGGTGATGCTCTGCCGGGAGTGTATGTCTTCTTTTTCTTCTTGCGAAAGAAGAAAAAGAAGCAAAAAGAAGAACGGCCAAAGCGAACAATAAAAAGTGCGAAGTCCAAAACTCCAGGCACTCACTTACGCTCTTTTAGTAAGGTAAGGCCGAAGGCCGTGTAGGGCGAGACTCCGGCGGCACGCCGGGCCAGGCACTCGCTTACGCTTCTTGCAAAAGTTAAGCCCCCAAAGGGGGCGGTTAGGGAGAGACGCCGGAGGCACTCCGGAGGGCGAGACTCCGGCGGCACGCCGGACACTCGCTTGCGCCCTTTTATTAAGGAGGTTTTCCCAAATGAACGAGATGATAAAGGCCCTGGAGGCCGCTGCCCAAAAGCGCCAGGTGATGGCGGTTTACCGGGACGAAACGGGAGACAGCTGGAGCGGTATCCCGGTGCTCACCGGCCCCGCCCTTGCGGTGCTGGCCCGCGAACAGGATTTTTCCCTGGACGGCTATTTAGCCATTGGGGCGGGGGAGATCAGCGGGGTGGAGCAGTACGACGATAACGACTTTATCCGCCGGGTGATGAAGGGGGAGGGCATCTACCAAGGTGTGAAGTCCCCTGCCGGCGTCACCGCCTGCCGGGACTGGAAGGAGCTGCTGGAGGGCATCCAAAAGGGCTACGGCGGCTGGTGCATTGCCGAATGCGCCGACGGGGAGGGGGAGCTGTGCTTCTACGTGGGGAAGGTCCTCACCCTGGAGCAAAACCACCTGACCCTGCGTCCGGTGGGGGCGGACGGCCGCTGGAACAGCGAAGCGGCGGTGCTCCCCTACGAGGACCTGCGCACCATCTCCTTTGGGGGGAACTACCTGCGGGTGTACCAAAAGTATACAGGAGGAAGGTAGGGAGGCGCTATGCTGCAAAAGGGCGGTCCGGGGTGGATGTATCCCATCCCGAAGGATGCGGAGTTGGAGCCGGAAGACCACCCCACCGCCAGCTGGCGGGCCCGGAAGTACCTGACCCGGAACCGGGTATTCCGGCGTGTCTGCATCATCTTGGACCTGGTGGCCCAGGCGAGCATCGCCGGGGCGTGGGCCCTGTGGATCTACGACCAAACCGCCGGGGCAGGGCTTGCGGATCCGAACCTTTTGGGGCTGCTCTTTCTCACCCTTGGCCCCCGGTCCATGGCCTATGCCATGGCGGCCCTTTCCGTCTCCGTAAATCTTACCCGCACCTATAAGCCCACCCCAGAGGGATACTGGATGAAGATCTTTAAAAGATGGATCTATGGTATCCCTGTCCTGCTCTTGGCTTATGGGCTTCTGTACCTCCTTTTCCCGGAGGAGCCCTCGTGGGTTCTGGGATTTTTTTACCTGATAGTCTTTTGGCTCCTCAGCGGCATTGCCCATTATCTGCGGGAAAACTGGACCAAGCTCTCCGGAGAACCCCCGGAGGAGGCCAGACAGGGGCCTCTTCTGCGCCTCCGCCAGAGGCTGGCGGGGGAGGAGGCGTTTCTCCGCTTTGCCCTGGGGGCGGATATAGCGGGGGCGCTGCTGGCCTACGGCTTTTCCGCCTTCTTCCTGGTGGATATGGTCTTCCCCATCCCCTGGATGCCGCGGCACTTCGGCCTTTGGGGACTGCTGCCGGTGCTGCTGCGCTGGGCTGCCTATCTTCTCACATACTGCCAGATTTGGCTGAACATCGGCCCCCGTCTGGGCCCTGCCCCGCCGGTATATTGGCGGGAAAATATACAAAAGCGGCTGTATCTTCTCTTTGCCGCCGCGGTGGCTCTGGGCATCCTCAACTGCCTCTTTTACGGGCTGGATGAAAGGGTCTTCGGGGTGGTGCTGGGCCTCCTTATTTGGTGCGGCGGCCTGGGGCGGTATGCCCGAAAGCACAGGGCAAATCTTTATATAGGAGACGGGGCGGATGAAAGGGAATAAAAACTGGCTGGATTGGGCGGTGGAGCTTCAATCCATCGCCCAGGCGGGGCTGCACTACGGCCGGGACCGGTTCGACCTGGAGCGGTACCAGCGGGTGCGGGACATTGCGGCGGAGATGCTGACGGAGGGGAGCGGCATCCCCCCGGAAAAGGTCCGGGACCTCTTCTGCTGCGAAAGCGGCTACCAGACCCCCAAGCTGGATACCAGAGCGGCCATCTTCCAGGGGGAAAAAATTCTGCTGGTGCGGGAGCTGGACGGCCTCTGGTCCCTCCCAGGGGGCTGGGTGGACGCCGGCCTTTCGGTGGCGGAAAGCGCCGTCAAGGAGGTGCTGGAGGAAGCGGGCCTCACCGTTCGGGCGGAGCGCATCATTGCGGTACAGGATAGGGAAAAGCACAACCAGCCGGTTTACGCCTGGAAAATCTGCAAAATCTTTGTCCTTTGCACCCTTCTGGGCGGGGCCTTTGTGGAAAACAGCGAAACCACCGAAAGCGGCTACTTCTCCCTGGAGGATCTGCCTCCCCTGGCGGAGGAGAAGAACACCCAGGAGCAGATCGCCCTCTGCTTCGAGGCCCACCGCGCCAAACAGTGGGAAACACAGTTTGACTAGGACGAGACAGGAGGGAATTTTATGGACCTGAAACCGCGCCTCACCTGCCCCAAGTGCGGCCAGACCCCTGTGATGAGCCCTTCCGGCAAAATGTGGCTCTTCTCTTTCCGAAGTAAGCACCCTTGTCCCTTTTGTAAAACGCCTCTTTCCAACCCCTCCTGGTTTAATTTCATACGGATGGGCCTGTTCTTCCTGGGGGTCTTTGGACTGGCCCGCCGCATACCCTCTGCGCCTCTCTTTTTCCTGCTTGCCGCCGGATACTTTCTTCTCACCGGCCTTATCTCCCTATACTTTATCCCCCTGCAAAAGCACTGGAACACCACCGACTACGACGCCCAGGGACACCCCCGCTCCGATTAAGCAGCTCCTGGCAGATGCGTCTTTCCCCCGGTACGCCGGGGGATTTTTTTATTCCCCAGCGGCGGTTTATGTGCTGGAAGTTCGTCCGGAAATTAGTAAAAAACTACTAATTCTATGTAAAATTCGTAGAAACGCCATACTTTTGCCTGTCGAATTCTAATTTATTACAAGTTCGTAATTTTATGCTTGCAATTTGTTACAAGTTGTAATAGAATGGACACAAGGAAAGGGAAGTGGAGAGCCCTCTCCCAAAAGATTAAAATTTTTATGGAGGAAACACACATGAAAAAGGTACTCGCACTTGTGCTGGCTGTCATGATGCTGGCCACTGTTGCCTTTGCCGAAGTCAGCAATCCTCTTGCTCCTGATGGCACCAATGCCGCTGCTGGCATTCTGCCCGGCAAGGACATCGAGATCAACGCTGATGGTATTCTGGCTGCTCCTGGCGGCTCCGATTATGTCTTCGTTGACAGCAACTACAAAAAAGAGGATGGCAAGGCTCTGAAGTCCCTCAACAGCACCAACTATGTCATCACTGGCATCAAGTATGAGGATGGCAAGGCTCTGGTTGAGTCCGTTAAGTTTGACGATGCCAACGATAAGGTTATTGTCAAGCTGAAGCAGGATTACTCCATGACCAAGCCCAAGAACCTCAACATGACCTTCACCCTGAAGGGCAAGAAGGTTGGCAAGATTAAGCCCGACAACATCGAGGTTCGGATTACTAAGACTGTCAACTATGCTCTGAACGAAGAGGCTCTGGTTCTCGACGGCGACGATCATGTTGTCGTTCCCGATGAGTTCCTTGAGACCACCATCTACAAGGTGAAGGATTCTGGCAGCAACAACTACGGCACCCTGGAGTTCACCACCAAGGATCCTGATGTTGACGTTGAAGTTCGCGTCTACAAGGGTGACAAGCTGTATCTCTACAACACCCTGAAGGCTAACACCGACCTGCTGAAGAAGTATGCCGATGAGGACGCTGACATCACCTTCCTGAACTTCCCCGGCGAACCCTCCTTCAACGCCACTGCCACTGTCCGCTTCTATAAGGAAGAGGGCACCTATATCTACACCCTGAAGGATGGCAAGCTGTCCGCCGTTACCGCTCCCGACGCCAACGCTGGTTCTGCTGGTCAGACCGCTGGCAAGGTGAAGTGGGACGAGGATGAGGGCTGCTACATCCTGAAGACCCGTTCCCTGGCCAAGACCTATGTCTTCTCTGACAAGGCTCTGCCTGTTGACGCTGCGGACGACACCACCCCTGGTGGCAATGTGACCAACCCCGACACCGGCGCTAACGATGTTGTTGGCATCGCTACCGCTCTGGCCGCTGTGGCTCTGGTTTCCGCCGCCGCTGTCTCCCTGAAGAAATAAGTCACACCTGACTTACCTTCTACAAGGAACTAGGCCGAAAGGCTGAAAATGCCCCCCGTCCGTTTCTCCACCGGACGGGGGGTTACCATAACCTCTTGCATTTTGGAGAAAAGCCTGCTATAATAAGGCCATAAGGAGGCACCGCCGGTAGACGGTTAGCCCCCCAAGTTTAGGTTAAAGAAATAACCGCGCTTGTTGGAGCAGGGCGGTTATTTCTTTTTGCCAGCAAATGTGAGACATAGGCTGATAACGCCGATGATAACCAGGCAAAACTGAAACAGCTCACCATATGTAACCATTGCGCTCCCCCCTTTCCGGATTTCCGGAGGGGGACAAAAAGTTTATGACCCTCCGGGAATTTGCCAAAGGAAAATCGCCGGGGGCTAACCACCTACCGCTTTTCGGCAGTGCCAGCTTTATTTTACCAGATTCGCCGTGGTTCGGCAAGAAATTTTATCCTGTAAATAGAAAATGTCTCTGACAGTTTTATCTGGCAAAGGCATTTTTTGTTTACACAGTAAATTAGAAGTCCAAAACACCGGCTTCCTCCGGTATCCACGGGATAGTAGAGCGAATCGAAGTGCAAACTTCTGGGGAGCGGCCAAACCACGCAGATTTTCCTATTAAATTTGCTGTGTTATTGAAATCTTTTGTCATTCTTCTTTTTGCTTCTTTTTCTTCTTTTGCAAGAAGAAAAAGAAGGCGGCAGCCCAGAGTGGCATAAAAAGCGTGTTTTGCCACTCCCACTTCCGGCTTATATTTGCATCCCTGGCGGCAATCTGGTACAATAGGGGCAAAAAACACCTGTAATGAAGGAAGGTATCCAGATATGACACTGACCACCGCCAAAAGATTAATGGCCCTGTTTCTTTGCACCACCCTGCTTTTTGCCGGGCTGTTCGCCTGGCAGCTCACCGGTACAGGCGTGCCCTCCTACGCCGCCCCCAGCGAAACGGAGGGCGGCCAGCAGGAGGGCGCTTCCTCGAACCTGGTGGAGCAGCCCGAAGGAAACTACACCGACGGGATGAAAATCCCCACCCGCACCGTGCTGGACCAGGAGGTGAAGGAGCGGGAGCGGTCGGGGGATCACCCCGGTTCCCCCTACTTCTGCAACATTGATTTTTATAACGCCAAGCCCACCGAGACGCTGTTGCTGCTTCCCAGCTTCCGCACCTACCAGCAGACCTCCCAGGATAGCTGCGGCCTGGCCTGTGTTATGATGGTGCTGGATTATTACGATAAGCTGGCGGATTGGGACGAGCAGTCCCTGGGTGCGCTGCCTACCAGCCACGAGGATATCCACAACGGCCTTTGTCTGGAACAGATGATGGAAATTTTCCAGAAGGTGGGGGGATTTGAGATGAAAACCACCTACGACTACGGCAAACGCGTCAATTCCATCAACGAGCTGATGCTCCAAACCAATGTGGAAAAGGGTATCCCCACCATTATCGGCTGGAACGACCGGGGGGGCCATTGGCAGGTGGTCATCGGGTACGACAGCATGGGGACGGTGGACCCCTGGGACGATGTGGTGATTCTGGCGGACCCCTCCGACGATACCGACCACAACCAGGACGGGTACTATGTTTACAGTATGCAGCGCCTTCTTAGCAACTTCGCCTTTTACAGCATGGAGGGCGTGGAGGACCACCTTTACCGCCGGTGCTTCATCGCGCCGCAGCCCGCCAAGGAATAAAGCCGGGGAAAGCCCCCTCCAAAACAAAAATAGGAACGGAGCATCAAAGAGTATAGGGGAGAAAACGGGAGAAAAACGAAGCTGTAAAATCATAAATCAAATTTTCTCCAAAAAGGTGTTGACAGGCGGGGGGGGGACGGCTATAATAAGATTCGTGACTTTCCCCCAAAAGCGGCATACAAGGCCGCCAAGCCAGGGAAAAAGGAAATCTTTTGATAGGAGGAAGAAACTATGTCCACCACGATGGCAAAGCCCCAGAACGTCTCCCGCAAGTGGTTCATCCTGGACGCTGCCGGAAAGCCCCTGGGCCGCACCGCCGCCCAGGCCGCTGTAATCCTGAGAGGGAAATATAAGCCCACCTTCACCCCCCATGTGGACTGCGGGGACCACGTTATTATCATCAACGCCAAGGACGCTGTTCTCACTGGCAAGAAGCTGGATCAGAAATACTACCGCCGCCACTCCGGCTGGATCGGCGGCCTGAAGGAAGTCCAGTACAAGACCCTGATGGCCAACAACCCGGAGAAGGCCATGCTCCTGGCTGTGAAGGGCATGATTCCCGATACCACCATCGGCCGCAAGGCCCTCACCCGCTGCCGGGTGTACGCTGGCCCCGACCACGGCCACGCCGCCCAGAAGCCTGAAGCCTGGAAGCTGTAATCGGAAGGAGGAACAGAAACTATGTACGAGTCCAAACCTTATTACTACGGCACCGGCCGCCGCAAGAGCAGCGTCGCCCGCGTCCGCCTTTACTCCGGCACCGGCAAAATCACCATCAACGGCCGTGATATTGACGACTACTTTGGCCTGGAGACCCTGAAGCTCCTGGTTCGTCAGCCCCTGAACCTCACCGATACCCTGGGCCGGTTCGACATCGTCTGCACCGTCGCCGGCGGCGGCGTCTCCGGCCAGGCCGGCGCCATCCGTCACGGTATCTCCCGCGCCCTTTTGCAGCACGGCGATGAGATGCGTCCCATCCTGAAAAAGGCCGGGTTCCTCACCCGTGACCCCAGAATGAAGGAGCGCAAGAAGTACGGTCTCAAGGCCGCCCGCCGGGCTCCCCAGTTCTCCAAGAGATAATCTGCCCCTTTGCACCGTCTTTCTCAAAGCGCTGTCCGCCTGGGCGGCGCTTTTTTGCTTTTTCTTCGGTGGTACATAATAGAAATATTTTCCGCAGAGGGCTGGTAAACCGGCCCTTTTTTTGTTATAATACTATCGAATGTATGGCACTTTGTCCCGCCGCCGGTCCAAGTCCGGTTTTTTTGGCGTGGACAGGCCCCCGCCATACGAATTTTAGGAGGTTGATACCAATGGGCAAGTTTGTGTATCTGTTTAAGGAAGGCAACGGCTCCATGCGGGAGCTGCTGGGCGGCAAGGGCGCCAACCTGGCCGAGATGACCAGCCTGGGAATGCCTGTTCCCCAGGGCTTCACCGTCACCACCGAGGCCTGCACCCAGTATTACACCGACGGCGAGGAGATCAACGAGGAGATCCAGGCCGAAATCTACAAGAACCTGGCGGAGCTGGAGAAGATTTCCGGCAAGAAGTTCGGCTCGGTGGAAAACCCTCTGCTGGTTTCGGTCCGTTCCGGCGCGCGGGCCTCTATGCCCGGTATGATGGACACCATCCTGAACTTGGGCCTCAACGACGAGGTGGTGGAGTCCTTCGCCAAGCTGACCAATAACCCCCGCTTCGCCTACGATTCCTACCGCCGGTTTATCCAGATGTACTCCGACGTGGTTATGGAAGTGGGCAAGGGCTACTTTGAAAAGCTCATTGACGAGATGAAGGAGAAGCGCGGCGTCAAGCTGGATACCGAGCTCACTGCCGAGGACCTGAAGGAGCTGGCCAGCCAGTTCAAGGCGGAGTTCAAGGCGAAAAAGGGCTTTGATTTCCCCCAGGACCCCAAGGTGCAGCTGATGGGCGCCGTCAAGGCCGTTTTCCGCAGCTGGGATAACCCCCGCGCCAACTACTACCGCCGCATGAACGACATCCCCTCCTCTTGGGGCACCGCCGTCAACGTGCAGATGATGGTCTTTGGCAACATGGGCGAAACCTCCGGCACCGGCGTGGCCTTCACCCGCAACCCCGCCACCGGCGAAAAGAAGCTCTTCGGCGAGTTCCTGATGAACGCCCAGGGCGAGGATGTGGTGGCCGGCGTGCGCACCCCCAACACCATCGACCAGCTTAAGGAAATCATGCCGGAGTGCTACGACCAGTTTGTGAAGATCTGCGACACCCTGGAGAAGCATTACCGGGATATGCAGGATATGGAGTTCACCATCGAGGACAAGAAGCTGTACATGCTCCAGACCCGCAACGGCAAGCGCACCGCCACCGCCGCCCTCCAGATCGCCTGCGACCTGGTGGACGAGGGGATGATCTCCGAGCAGGAGGCTGTCTGCATGGTGGATCCCAAGCAGCTGGACGCTCTGCTCCATCCCCAGTTTGACGCTGCCGCCCTGAAGGCTGCAAAGCCGGTGGCTTCCGCCCTCCCCGCCTCCCCTGGCGCTGCCTGCGGCAAGGTGGTCTTCACCGCCGATGAGGCTGTGGAGATGGCCCAGAAGGGCGAAAAGGTAGTTCTGGTCCGCCTGGAGACCTCTCCGGAGGATATCCACGGCATGGACGTTTCCGAGGGCATCCTCACCGTCCGGGGCGGCATGACCTCCCACGCCGCCGTTGTGGCCCGTGGCATGGGCACCTGCTGCGTTTCCGGCTGCGGCGAAATCAAGATGCACGAGGAAGAGGGCTGGTTCGAGGTGGCCGGCAAGACCGTTAAGCGGGGAGACTACATCTCCCTGGACGGCACCACCGGCAACATCTACGCTGAGGCCATCGCCACCGTTCCCGCCGCCATCACCGGCAACTTTGGCCGCCTGATGGCCTGGGCCGATAAGTACCGCACCCTGGGTGTGCGCACCAACGCGGACACCCCCCGTGACGCCAAGAAGGCCGCCGAGTTCGGCGCCGAGGGCATCGGCCTCTGCCGCACCGAGCATATGTTCTTTGACGCTGACCGCATCCCCGCCATGCGGGAGATGATCGTCTCCGAGACGGTGGAGCAGCGGGAGAAGGCCCTGGCAAAGCTGCTGCCCATGCAGCGGGCCGACTTCGAGGGCCTCTACGAGGCTATGGAGGGCAAGGCTGTTACCATCCGCTTCCTGGATCCCCCGCTCCACGAGTTCCTGCCCACCGCCGAGGAGGACATTGTCGCCCTGGCTAAGGAGATGAACATGACTGCGGAGAAGCTGAAGGCCATTATCGCCTCCCTCCACGAGTTCAACCCCATGATGGGCCACCGGGGCTGCCGCCTGGCAGTCACCTACCCGGAGATCGCCGCTATGCAGACCCGCGCCGTCATCGAGGCCGCCGTCAACGTCCAGAAGGCCCACAGCGACTGGACCATCGAGCCGGAGATTATGATTCCTCTGGTGGGCGAGGTGAAGGAGCTGAAGTTCGTCAAGAACATCGTGGTGGAGACTGCCGACAAGGTCATCGCCGAGGCCGGCATCACCATGAAGTACCATGTGGGCACCATGATCGAGATTCCCCGCGCCGCCATCACCGCCGATGAGATCGCTGCCGAGGCGGAGTTCTTCTCCTTCGGCACCAACGACCTCACCCAGATGACCTTCGGCTTCAGCCGCGACGACGCTGGAAAGTTCCTGGGTTCCTATTACGACCACAAGATTTACGAGCAAGATCCCTTCGCCCGTCTGGACCAGAAGGGCGTTGGCAAGCTGGTGGACATGGCCGCCAAGCTGGGCCGCCAGACCCGCCCCGACATCCACCTGGGTGTCTGCGGCGAAGTGGGCGGCGACCCCTCCTCGGTGGAGTTCTTCCACAAGGTGGGTCTCACCTACGTTTCTTGCTCCCCCTACCGCGTACCCATCGCCCGTTTGGCCGCCGCCCAGGCTGCCATTAAGGCCGGCAAGTAAAGGAAAAAGCAGAACCGCGGATTCTGCAAGGGGGGCAGGTTTTACCTGCCCCCCTTTGTGCTGTCCAAATACTCCCAAGCACCGGCTGTTTCTTCTTTGGGAAAGTGAAGGGTGACGTTTTGCACCCCCTAGGTCGTGTCCCTAGGAATGGACTTATTTTCACCTTCGGATTATAATAATATCCAGTAGGCTACTATAGCCTGCCAATTCCAAGCACTTTTTGCGGAGGGGATCTTCCATGAAATTTCTTGCGAATCAAAGGCTTGCAACCCGCATCAGCATCATCACAACAGCCATCACCCTGGCGGGGATGCTGCTGCTTTGGTTCACTGGTATCCAACAACATCGCCGCAATTGTAAAAAACGACATCACAAACCAGATGACAGACGCTGTGGAGTCCAGGGCCTCCATCATCAACAGCTATGTGTCCTCCGCGGAGGAATATATGAGCGCCTTCGCCCTTGGGCAGGAGGTGCGCCAGCTTCTGCTGAACCCGGATGATCCCCAGCTGCTGGGGAGGGTGCAAACCTATACCGAAAACTTCGCCGCGGTGAAGGGGGTTTTTGAGGGGCTGTATATCGCCACCCCCAATACCCATGTTTTGACCCATACCTCCCCCTCTGCCGTGGGGATGACCACCCGCTCCGGGGATTCTTTGCGCTCCTTCCAGGACACCATCCTGGCCCGGCGGGAGCTGACCAACCTGGGCATCATGAAGTCCCCAGGGACGGGGAGCATGATCCTTTCCATGTACTACCCCGTCTTTGAGGGACAGCGGTGCATCGGCTATGTGGGCGCCGGCGTTTACGCTGCCAACCTGATGGATGTGCTGCTGGGCCTGGACATCAAGGGGCTGCCCAACAGCGAATACGTCTTTTTAAACGCGGAAAGCGGCGTTTACCTCTACCACAAGGATGAGGCGCTGCTGAGCACTGAAACCACCGACCCCGGCTACCTGGAGATCATCCGCCGGGTCCAGGCGGACGGCAGCACCCAGGCGGGTACATACTCCTACCGGGATGAAAACGGCGTGAACCAGCTGCCGGGGCAAGCTGACCCAGGTGATGCAGGACATCGCCCAGGTGGCGGCCCAAGTGGATTCCGGCGCCTACCAGGTTTCCGCCGGGGTGCAGACCCTCTCCCAGGGGACAACGGAGCAGTCGGCTTCGGTGGAAGGGCTGGTGGCCCACATGATGGAGCTTTCTGCCCGGATTCAGGACAGCGCCGTGCGGTGCAAAAACGCCAGCGAGCTGGTGGATAAGGCCAACGGCTACGCCGCCCAGGCGGATACAAAAATGGCCCAGCTTACCGCCGCCACCAAGAACATCGACGAATCCTCCAACCAGATTGGCGGCATCATTAAGACCATTGAGGACATCGCCTTCCAAACCAACATCCTGGCGCTGAACGCCGCTGTGGAGGCGGCCAGGGCCGGCACGGCGGGGAAGGGCTTTTCGGTGGTGGCGGACGAGGTGCGCAATCTGGCCGCCAAATCCTCCGAGGCGGCCCAGAACACCAACGTGCTCATCGGCCGCTCCATCCAGGACGCCCGGACGGGGACGGTTTCCACCGACCAGGCGATTTCGGCGGTGAGCATTATCAACGACTGCATCCAGTCTATTAAGGTGCTGATGGATGAAATTGCCACTGCCAGCCTCCGGCAGTCGGAGATGGTGGCCTCGGTGGAGGAGGGCATCAAGGAGATTTCCAAGGTGGTGCAGGCCAACTCCACCGCCGCCGGGGGCAGCGCTGTGGCCTCCCAGGAGCTTTCCGCCCAGGCCAACACCCTCAACGGCCTCATCCGGCAGTTCCGTATTCAGTAAATGGGCAAAGAAAAGGCTCCTCCCTTCCAAAAAAGGGAGAAGCCTTTTTTCCTTTGGGGCTGTTTACTGGGAAGTGTTGCCGGGGAGGGACAGCTGGTGTATCTCCTCCAGCCGCTTTTCCAGTGCCGCCTTTTGCTGCTCCAGTGCTTCCTTTTCCCGGCGGAGGGCGGCGCAGTCCTCCCCGCCCCCCTGGTGGGCGCCAAAGCCGTTGAGGCCCGCCCCCTGGATAATGGCGGGGTAGTCCTTATAGGCCCGGTCCAGGTCCACCGGCCCGGTGACGCCGGAAAGGGTGCCGGAGCCGGTGTACTGCCACATGCCGTACTTCCCCGGCCAGCCCACCTTGCCGGTGTAGTCGGCAATCCACAGGTCGTAGAGGGCCAGGCTCTCCATCTCCAAAAAGCCCAGGGCAAAGTTGGTGTAGGTATAGAGCATGGCGTAATACCCCCGCTCCTGGAGCCGCTCCAAAAAGGCGGCGCAGATGGCGGTATTGGCCTTGCGGCCTGTGGAGAGATACTGGCTGTCCTCAAAGTCGTAGGCCACGGGATAGGGGATTTGGAAGGGATCCAAAAGGTCCGCCAGGCGGTCCGCCGACTTCACCGCGGCCGCGGGGGTTTTGTCGTAGGCGTAGAGGTAGGTCCCCCAGGGGATACCGGCGGCCTGGGCCCCCGCCACATTTTCCAAAAAGCGCTGGTCGATGTTCATGCCCCCCTCGTACCAGCTCCATCCCGCCCGGACCATGGCAAAATCCGCCTCCACCCGCCGCCAGTGGACCGCCCCCTGGTGGCTGGAAAGATCAAAGCCTGTTTTCATCCTGCTGTCTCCTTTCGTCTCCCCCTTTTCCTTCCATGGTAACAAAGGATAGGGGGATTTCTTCTCCTCCTATCCTTATGCCATCGGGCTGGGGGCGGGTTCCTCCGGTTTACAGGGTGCGGTAAGTTACAATCGCCTTGGTAATAATATCCCCCAGGCGGTCCTCCCCCACCCTATAGTCCAAGGTGTCCTCCGGCGTTTTGTACCATTTTTCGTGGCTGCCGTCTGCATAGGCAACACAGTATTGAGGAGGGGCCTTTTCTCCGGGGTTCTTACAGGTATCCGGCGGATCGGCAAGGCCCACGCCGTATTCAACCTGCTCCCAAAGAAAAACAACCTCGCCGCCCCTGGCGATGCAGTCCTTGTATTCGGCTACGGTCTTGAAGCGGTCTTCTTCCGAATTTGAAAACGCTGTAATTCCCATTGCAATGCTCCTTAAAAATGTTTTGAGTTCTGGAGGAACAGCATCAAAATAGCTTAGAGCTGTATTATAGCAAACTATTTTTCCCGGTTCAATTCATTTTAACATCTCCCGGTAAATTCTCCCCCTGTCCCCCTTCTCCCCGCTCCTGGAGCTGCCGCAGCATCCCGGCCAGGAAGGCGGGGAGGGGCAGCCCCAGCTTGCCGTAGTTTTCCAGCACCGAAAGGCCCTCCCGCCCGATGTAAAACCAAATTACCGCCAGGCGGCAGTAGGGCTCCGAAAGGCCCAGAAGGCTATCCAGCACCGCCCCGGCGGCCACCAGCAGCAGGAGCATCACCTTCCCTACCCCGCCCCAAAGCATCACCTGGCTGTCCGCCCGGCGCTCCCGGCAGGCGGCGGCAAAGCCGGAGAGAAAATCGAAGGCCATAAAGAACAGGAGGGCTTTTATTGGCCCGTCCCAGCCCCCCACCAGGGCGGAAAGGCCGGTACCCATAAGGGCCAGGCTGCCGGAAAACCAGGCCCCCCACCTTCCGTAGGCGCCGGGGCTACTTCGTCCCGCCGCCTCCCCCAGCTTTTGCAACAGATCTGTCATTACAAAACACCCCTTTCTCTTTTTCGGATAAAATATCCTGCACCTAAGGGGCAAAAAAGATGTGATTGTGCCATCCAATAGCACAATCACACTTTTGTTTACAATTTGTTTAGATTTTGGGGCCTTTACCCGATGATGATGCGGGCCTCCGGCAGCACCTCCTTGGTGCCGCCGCTCTTCATGGCCAAAGCCAGGGCCAGGGAGAGAAGCCCCACCCGCCCCAAAAACATATTGACTATCAGCACCAGCTGGCTCAGGAGGCCGGCGGTGGAGGAGATACCCACCGAAAGCCCCACCGTGGCAAAGGCGGAGGTCTCCTCAAAGAGGACGTCCATGGGGCTGTATGTATCTCCCATGGCAAAGGTGATAGCCAGGGTGGAGGCCACCACAATGAGGATACCCATGGAGACAAGGGTCAAGGCCCGGTACACCGCCTGTTTTTCCACCTTCCGCCGCCCGATGATGGTATCCTCCTCCCCCCGCAGGACGGAGCGCACCGTCATCACCACCACCGCCACCGTGGTGATTTTGACGCCGCCGCCGGTCCCCGCCGGAGCCGCCCCCAAAAACATCAGCAGGACGGACAGGAGCTTGGACGGGTGGGTAAGGGCCGCCAGGTCGATGGTGTTAAAGCCGGCCGTCCGGCAGCTTACCGAATGGAACAGGGCGGCGTTAATTTTATCCAAAAGGGAGAGGGGGCCCAGGGTGCCGGGGTTGCGCCATTCCAGCACCAAAAAGCCGAAGAACCCCAGCAGCAGCAGGGTGGCGGTAAGGCGCAGGACGATGCTGGTATGGAGGGTGACGGTGCGGGTCCTCCGCCACCGCAGCAGGTCATCCCAAACCACAAAGCCAAGTCCCCCCAGGATAATAAGAAGCATCACCGGCAGGGTGAGAAGCCAATTCCCCGCGAAGGCGGTGAGGGAGGCGAAGGGGGTTCCCTCCCGGCCCATCAGGTCAAAGCCGGCGTTGCAGAAGGCGGAAACCGAGGTGAAGGCCGAGGCGGCCAGACCCTCCCGCAGCCCCAGCCGGGGTACAAAGGTAATCGCCAGCAGCGCCGTCCCTAAAAGCTCCACCAGAAAGGTGCCCAGGATAACGGTGCGCACCAGATGGCGCACCCCGGCGAAGGAATCGCTGTTTACCGATTCCTTGGCCAGGTCGGCGGCCCGCAGGCCCATCCGCCGCCCCACCAGGACGTTAAAGAAGGCCCCCATGGTCACAAGGCCCAGGCCGCCAATTTGTATCAGGGCTAGGATAATCCCCTGCCCCAGGCCGGACCAGTGGCTCCAGGTGTCGTAAACCACCAGGCCGGTGACGCAGGTGGCGGAGGTGGCGGTAAAGAGGGCATCCGGCAAAGGGGTAAAGCCCCCGTCCCTGGCGGAAAAGGGCAGCATAAGCAGCAGGGTGCCCACCCCGATGATGAGCAGAAAGCTCAGGCAGATGGTGCGGGCGGGGTTCTGGGCCAGGTTCCCCTTGCCCACCCCGGCCACCGGGCGGTTAAACATGGCTCCTCCCCCCTTACTTTGGGCGGCGCGCGCCCTTTGGCTTGCGCCGGGGACGGCGTACCGGCCGCCGGGGGGCCGGGGAATCGCAGAGGACCCCCAGGCGCTTTTTCGCCAGGCGGATAAGCCGCTTATCGTTGGCAAAGGTCACCAGCTCCCCCGCCTCCAACAGGGGGGCCCACCGAAGCTCGCTGATTTCCTCCTCCTGGCGCACCAGCTCATCCCCAAGGGCCTCCCCCAGGAAGTAGACCACCTGCTTCTTCACCCCTGCCTGGGGAAAGTATTCCACGCTCTCCCGGAACCCGTCATAAAGGCGGATGGTGAGGCCGGTTTCCTCCTTCACCTCCCGCAGGGCGGTTTGCCGCTCCGTCTCCCCCGCCTCCACATGGCCTTTGGGGAAGGACCAATGTCCTCCAAAGCGGTGGCGCAGCAGCACCAGGTCGTAGTTCTCTCCATTTTTGCGGACCACCAAAGCTCCGCAGGATTTCTCCCGTTTCATATCGCTTCCATCCTTTATTCCATTTCTGCCGCCGCTTTCCAGACAGCCGGGAAAATCCCGGCCGTCTGCCTTTGCTCCTTGCGGCTAAAGCCGGCCTCCTTGTTTGCTCCGTTTTCCGGAGGGGCCGGTCTCAGGAGGACTGTTTTCGCCCCCAGGGCGGTCCAAAACAGTCCCCTATTATGATACATTATTTAATATACCATTTTTAGCGCCGGAATAAAAGACCCTTGGGATACTTTTTGCCTTTTTCCTTGTGGGGTTCCCCTAGGTGCAGGGATCTTCCGCAGAAGGTCCCTGCGCTACCACTGCTCTCAAAAACACCCCACTGGGGTGTTTTTGATGGGCAGCCCGTGCGGCCCCCTGGTACCGGCCCGTCGGGCTTTTCAGCTCCAAACGGCTGCCGCCGTTTGTCACCAAAAGACCCGCCGCTCCTCGTCCAGGGTGCCGCCCTCGGTGTAGGGCGGGGGGCTTCCTTCTTTCTTTTTGTATCGCAAAAAGAAAGAAGCAAAGAAAAGGCTCCCTTCGGAAAAGCATTTCGCTCCCTGCGGGGAGCGACCAAAGGCGCCGCCTTTGGAAACTGCAGCCCTAACGGGCCGCTTCGCGTCCCTTCGGGCACGCGGGCTTCGCCCGGCCTTTGAAAAGGCTTGACCGAAACTTTACTGGCCTTCGGCCCCTGTGCAAGAAACGAGCCTTTCCCTCCAAGCCCCCCCCGGAGGGCAGGGGGGTACATGGGGGGACTGGTCCCCCCGTGAGGCGCAGCGGAGCCCGTTGGGACGCATTAGCGGACCGCTAGGGCTCCCCGGACCTTCCGCAGAAGGTCCCTGCGCCGGCCGGGTAGGGCGAGACACCGGGGGCACCCCGGAGGGCGTGACACCGGCGGTACGCCGGTGGGATGTTTTTGAGAGCAGCAGGGCGAGGGTTTTCAGCTTTACCTCTTTTAAAAATCCCGGCCACTGCCTGGAGTCCTGGGCGGTTTTGTGTTATAATGGCACCATAAAAGGGGGAAGCGCCTATGTTGGAGCAGCGTCAGGTCCAAACACAGATGATGACCCTAAACCAGCGCCAAGCCCTGGAGGTGCTGGCGATGAACACCATGGAGCTGCGGGAATTCCTGGAGCAGGAGCAGCTGGAAAATCCCCTTTTGGAGGTGGATTTTGCCCCCGGCCAGGGGGATTTGGTGGACATTGCCCAATGGCTCCAGGGAAGCCAGCCCCAGGTGGAGGACGGGGTCTACCGGGAGGAGGAGCCCTTCCCCCGCCGGGAACCGGCTGCCGGAGAAGAGCGGACCTACCGGGAGGACCTGAAGGAACAGCTCTATTCCCTGGGGGTGGGGGCCGGCCGCCTGGATCTGGCGGAACGGCTGGTGGAGCTCATCGACAGCCGGGGCTTCCTCCCCTACACTGACCTGGAGCTTTGCCAGCTGCTCCGCTGCTCCCCCGGCGCCTGCCAAACCGCCCTGCGGACCATCCGCGCCCTGGAGCCCCCTGGAGTGGGGAGCCGGGACCTGGGGGAATTCCTCACAAGGCAGCTGGCGGAGCAGGGGCTTTTAAGCCCCGCCCTCACCGAAATCTGCTCCTCCTTCCTGCCCCAGCTGGCGGAAGGCGGTTACCGGGAGATCGCCGCCGCCCTGGGGCTGGAGCTGGCGGCGGTGCGCCAGTGCGCCCAGCTCATCGCCACCCTGCGCCCCTCCCCCCTTGCAGGGAGCCAGGATGGCAGCCCCGCCGAGTATATTCTGCCGGACCTCACCGTCCACCAGGGGGAAAAGGGCCTTGCCGTCACCGTCAACCATCGCTTGTGGGGCCAGGTGAGCATCAGCGGCTATTATAAATCCTACCTCCAAAGCGCCGAATCCCCGGAGGTGCGCAGCTATCTGCGGGAGAAGATACAGCGGGCCCGCTGGGTAATGGCCGCCATCGAGCAGCGCCAAAGGACGATGCTCCAGCTGGGGGAAGAGCTCCTTCGCTTCCAGCGGAATTTCTTCCTGGGGGGAGACCTGGCCGCTGTCACCCTGCGCCAGGCGGCCCAGGAAATGGGGGTCCATGAATCCACGGTCAGCCGGGCGGCCAGCGGCAAATATCTCCGCTGCCCGCGGAGGACCTTCCCGGTGAAGTACTTCTTTTCCGCTGGGGTGCGCTCCCAAGGGGAAAACCAACCCGCTGTGGGGCGGGAAAGCGTCAAGGGGCGCATCCTCCAGCTTATTCGGGAGGAGGACCCCAAGCACCCCCTCAGCGATGAGTCTCTCCGAAGCCTCCTGGAACAAAGCGGTCTGGAGCTTTCCCGCCGCACGGTGGCGAAGTATCGCGCCGAATGCAGCATCCGCTCGGCGACGGACCGGCGGGCCTAGCCTTCCCTGTGAAAAAAGGGAGTGGCCAAACCACGCAGATTTTCTGTTAAATTTGCTGTGTCATTGAAACTTTTTGTCATTCTTCTTTTTGCTTCTTTTTCTTCTTTTGCAAGAAGAAAAAGAAGGCGGCATGGACAGCAAAAAGGAAGATATGCTATACTGGTTTGGAAAAACAGCCGGGTCTCTACCTTTTGTATTGCCCCGGAGAAAGGAGGGTCCATGGCATTGGAGCTTACCTTTGAAGAAATCGGTCCCTTGCGCCTTTGCATCAGCAAAGAGCACCGCTTTGGCACCGACGCCTTTCTGCTGGCGGACTTTGCCCAAGCGCGCCGGGGGGATCGGGCCTGCGACCTTTGCTCCGGCTGCGGCATCATCCCCATCCTATGGCTGCGTCGGGAGGAGCGGCGGCCCGCTGTCGTCTACGGGGTGGAGCTTTTAGAGCAGGCGGCAAAGCAAATGGACATCACCTGCCGGGAAAACGGCCTGGAGAAGATTTTCATCCCCCTGTGCCGGGACCTGCGGGAACTGGACAGGGAGGACATCCCCCCGGCCTCCCTGGATGTGGTGGCCTGCAATCCGCCCTACACCCTCCCCGGCCGGGGCATCCCTGCCCAGTCCCCCCACCGGCTGGCAGCCCGGCACCAGGTGGCCTGCACCCTGCCAGACATTGCAAAAACAGCCGCCCGGCTGCTGAAGTTCGGGGGGCGGCTTTGCCTTTGCGGGCGGCCCCAGTTCCTCCCCGACACCATGGAGGCCCTCCGGCAAGAGGGGCTGGAGCCAAAGCGCCTGCGCTTTGTCCAAAAGCTGGGGGACAAGCCTCCCTGGCTCTTTCTTCTGGAGGGGCGCAAAGGGGGAAAACCCTTTCTCCAGGTGGAAGCTCCCCTTTTGATGGAGCGCCCGGAGGGCGGATTTTCCCCAGAGGTGTTGGCGCTTTACGGAAAGTGAGGCGCTGTCCCCTGCCCCTTCCCTCTGTTTTACAGCAGGGCGAAAAAAGAGCCGGCCAGATTGGTTCTGAATACAGGCTCTTAGCGAGAAAGGGAAACTCATCATGACAAGGATTCGTTTGGCCCTTCCGGAGGATGCCGGGGCGATGCTGGCGCTTTACGCCCCTTATGTCCGGGAAACGGCCGTTACCTTTGAATACCAGGTCCCCGCCCCGGAGGAATTCCGCTGCCGGGTGGAAACCACTTTGGCCCGCTATCCCTGGCTGGTGCTGGAGAGGGAGGGAAAGCTCCTGGGCTACGCCTACGCCAGCCAGTACCAAAGCCGGGCCGCTTACCAGTGGGGAGCGGAGGGCTCCATCTACCTGGAACAGGGGGTCCGGGGAAGCGGATTGGGCACCCCCCTCTACCGCTGCCTTATGGAGCTGCTGCGGTGCCAAGGGGTTCGGACCTTCTACGGCTGCATCACGCATCCCAACCCCGCCAGCGAGGCCTTCCACCAAAAGCTGGGCTTTACCCAGGCGGGGCTTTTTCCCAAGGCGGGCTATAAGCTGGGGCAGTGGTGGGATATCCTCTGGATGGAGCTGCCCCTGGGGGAGCGGTCCGCCCCGCCGGAGCCTTTCCGTCCCTTCCCCTCCCTGGAGAGAGAGACGGTAAAGAAGGTCCTGGAACAGGCCAAAAAGGCGCTAAACTGATTCCTATTTGTATATTTTATCTTTAGTATTACAAAACGGAGGTATTTTCCGTGTCGATTCTATACATTGTAGGCACCCCCATCGGCAATCTGGGGGATATGAGCCCCAGGGGGCTGGAGGTTCTGGGCTCGGTGGATTTCATCGCCGCCGAGGACACCCGCGTGACAGTGAAGCTCCTGAACCACTTCGGCATCAAAAAACCCATGGTGAGCTATTACCAGCACAATCTCCGGGAGCGGGGGGAGGAGATACTCCGGCGCATCCAAGCTGGAGAAAGCTGCGCCGTGGTCACCGACGCGGGAATGCCCTGCATCAGCGACCCAGGGGAGGATTTGGCGGCTCTCTGCCACCAGGCGGGCATCCCGGTGCGGGTGGTCCCCGGTCCCACGGCGGCCCTTTCCGCCTTGGCGGCCTCCGGCCTCCCCACCGGCCGCTTCACCTTTGAAGGGTTCCTTTCTGTAAAAGCAAGCAGCCGCCGGGAGCGGCTGTTGGAGGTGAAAGAGGATCCCCGCACCCTGATTTTTTACGAGGCCCCCCACAAGCTCCGGGACACTCTCCGGGATATGGCGGAGGTCTTCGGCGGGGAGCGGCGGCTGGCCCTCTGCCGGGAGCTGACCAAAATACATGAGGAAATTACACGGACTACGCTCTGTGAAGCGATAGAGCTTTACAGAGAAAAGGAGCCGAAGGGGGAGTTCGTTTTGGTGATTGAAGGGGCACCTCCAAAAAAGGAGCCCGGACTCACCTTTTCGGAGGCGGTGGAGCTGGTGGTCCAGATGAGCGCCTGCGGCGTCTCCCTTTCCGAAGCCGCAAAAAGCGTCGCCGCCGATTCCGGCTACAAAAAGGGGGAGCTTTACCGCGCCGCTTTGGAGAAGCGTTAGGGGAAGGCTGGCAGACATCTAGGCTGTCCATGGGAAGTGGCTGGATGCCTGTATTCTTAAGGGCGAAATTTTTTGTATATAGACCTTGCAAATTTTACATAGTTTTGATAGAATTTACAAATGTAAGGCTTATTATATTTGAGGTCTTAAAAAACTTTTTAGAACATTAGAACAGGAGGAATTTTATGGGCGAAAATTGTAAGCATTGTGGTAAGCCATTAAAAAAATCACAGTTCACCCCTGATGGACGCAAAAAATCCTGCCCAAAGTGTTCTAGAGAAGATGGCGAAGAGCATATTTTTTATCCTTATCCCGATGACTTTGGCCAAAGTGAGAAGAGAACCACATCGGGCCGGCCTGATGGTCCACAAAGTTGGTGTTCTTTGTGTCGGAGCAATGATTTTGGCCCTCATCCAGGGGGGAAACGTTGCAGTGAAGTAATTTAAAATCTTCTACAGTGGATCGGGTATAATTTACTCGATCCACTGTATTTTTACTTCTCCCGGAGGGCTTCGGCCCGCCGGAAATCCACCTCCACCAGGGCGGTCTGGTATGGGTCGTAAACCACCATACCGGGCTTGGCGCCGCCCGGCTTTTTTACGTTCCGTATAAATGTGTAGTCTACCGGCACCTTGGCACCTACCGGACCGGCGGCCCCCATCCCCGCGGCGGAGTTCACCGCAGCGATGACCGCCGCCTCCTCGATGGTGCGGTTTGGGATTTGGCGGGCGCCCTCCGCCACAATGATAACATGGGCCCCGTGAATCTTTTGGGTGTGGAGCCACAGGTCGTAGTTCTGGGCCTCCCGGAGGGTCAGCTGATCGTTTTGGAGGTTGTTGCGGCCGCAGAGGATAAGGAACCCGTCGGAGGAGCGATAGCGCAGAGGAGGCAGCTTCACCGGCCGCTGTTTCTGCTTCTGCTCCCGGCGGAGATAGCCCTGGCTCATCAGCTCCTCCCGGATACCCTGAAGCTCCTCTTGGGAGGAGGCCCGCTCCAACTCCGCGATGGCGGATTCCAAATAGACCAGCTCCTGCTCCCCTTTGGCGATGAGCTCCTGTAATTTCACCTCGGCGGTAGCGGCTTTCCTATACTCCGCGTAGTATTTCTGTGCGTTTTTGGATGGAGTAAGGGTTGGCTCCAGGGGAATCTCCACCTCTTCCCCCGTTTCGGAGAAGAAATTTTCGGCCCGCAGGAGCTTGTTCCCCCGCTCTATCCGGTAGAGGTTGGCGGAGATGATATCTCCCCACTCCCGGTATTTCTGCCGCTCCCCCGTTTCCAGCAGCTCCTGCCGCTGGTGGGTGAGCTTCCGGGCCAGGCGCTCCCGGAGGGTGACAAGGCTCTTATGGAGCTGGGCGGTCTTTTGGCGCATCCGCTCCCGGCTGTCCTTCCCCTCATAGAAGCAGTCCAACAGGGCGCTGTAGCTTTCCAGATGCTGTATCTCGTAGCCCTCCGGGTACTGCCGCAGGTCCAGGTAGGAAAATTCCACATACTTCCCCGCCGGATCCCGCACCAAGGTGGGGGTGCCGCAGCCCTCCCCCAGGGCGGTGGACACCGTCCCCAAAAAGAAGGTCAGCCGCTCCATCTGCTGGGGAGTAAGCTGGGAGGGTGTCAAATCGGCCGAGCCGCAGACAAACGCGCTCACCTCCCGGCAGACCAGGGGGGAAAGCCCCTCCCCCTGCTCCAGCACCGCCTTCCACAGGGGGATATCCCGCCCGGTCCGGATGGCGGCGGCCATCTTCTGGGGGGAGATTTCCAGGAGGCTTTTTTTGGACTGGGCCGGCGGCGGGGTGTAGCTCATACCGGGGAGGACCTGGCGCACCTCGCTGGTGACGAAATCCACCCGCTTGGCGGCGTCGATGATTTTCCCATCCTGGTCCACCAGGATGATGTTGCTGTGGCGGCCCATGATTTCGCAGACAAGGGAGGTCTCCACCTTGTCCCCCAGCTCATTCACCGTCTCAAAGACCAGGCGGAGGATGCGGTCCAGCCCTTGCTGCTGGGCCCGCAGCAGCTTGCCGCTGCCCAGGTGCTTCCGGAGCAGCATACAGAACATGGGGGCGGCTTTGGGGTTTTCCAGGCTCTGGGTGGTGAAGTGAACCTTGGGGGCGGTGGCGTCGGCGGAAAGAAGCAGCTTCCGGTTGGCGCCGTTCCCCCGCAGGGTGAGCATCACCAGTTCCCGTCCCGGCTGGCTGATTTTATCAATCCGGGCTCCGGCCAGGGCGCCGATTTCCTGGGTAATTTTGTGGAGAAATCCTCCGTCAAAGGGCATAGTGGCAGTTCCTTTCTTTTAACACATTTTAATGCTGACAAGGTATATCCATTTACAGCGTTTAAATCCACTTTCTGTGCGGGTTTACGCTTCTTTTTTTCTTAATTAACCCTCAAAAAGAGGGGCGGACCGCCAGTATACCAATCCGGCGGGGGGTATTTTGGGCAAGATTTTGGGGTAAAATTAACCGTCGAAAAGGGCAAAAATAGAGGTTTTTTCTGAAAAGGAAAACCCCTTTACAGAATTCTTTTCTTCCCCTTTACACCATATCCGGCGGGAAAAAGCATCCTGCTGCTATCCAGGAGGCTGCCCCGAAGGATGCGGCTTCCTGGATGCTTTCGCTCCCCTTCCAGGGGAAAGTGGGAAGGAATTTCTGCCCTGGGGCTGGGGAAATTCATCTTAAAGTGAAACTATGATGAGATACAAGGCGGAGGAGAAAAACGCCGCTCCAAGGGAAACAATCATCGTCAAAAGAAACTCCTTGTAAAAGGATTTGAGGGCCTTCCACTCCTCATCCCCCTCTGGGGAGAAGGAGAAAATCAAATCCTTTTCTGTTCTGGGAAAAGAATCACTTCGGTGCTGTTTTGCCTCCCAGGGGTAATGCTTTTGTAAATAACCATCGATCTGATACCATTGGTAAACATGCAGAAGGGCCAACAGCAAGGCATACAGCAGAAGGAAAACTGCGATTGCCGGGAATGCTGTCTTTGGCTCCAATGTGCTGGCGGCGAGGAAAAGGAAAAGAAACCACAGAGGCAGAAGGAGCCAATATTTTTTGGCGGAGTACCCTTTTTTCTTCATACCGCTCCTCCTTTTCCACCGGCGTGCCGCCGGTGTCACTCCATCTCCGCGCTAAGAGCCTCGCTTTGCTCGGTTGCGCTCCGAAACGCGCCTTCTGCGAAGCAGACGTGCCCGAAGGGACGCGAAGCGGCCCGTTAGGGCTGGGCGCAGTACCCGCCCCCCGCGGGGGCTTAACCTTTGCACAGGGCGCAGAATGAGTGCCTGGAGTCCTAGATGGTGCTGTTTCGATAAAAAGGCCCGCCGCTCCCCTGCTCTCAAAAACATCCCACTGGGATGTTTTTGATGGGCAGCCCGCGCGTCCCCCTGGCACCGGCCCGTCGGGCTTTTCAGCTCCAAACGGCTACCGCCGTTTGTCACCAAAAGACCCGCCGCCCCTCGTCCAGGGTGCCGCCCTCGGCATGGGGCGCAAGGCTTCCACCTTTCTTTTTTTCTTGCAAAAAGAAAGGTGGAGCCAAAGTAAAATGCGCCCTTCGGAAAAGTGTTTCGCCCGTTGCGACGGGCGACCGGGGCTCTGCCCCTGGACCCCGCCCCCCTTTGAAAAGGGGGGACGGAAACTTTACCGGCCTTCGGCCCTGCTAGCTTAAACTCCAGGCAGTCACTTTCGCCCTCCGAAGGGTTAAGGCCCCTTAGGGCCGTGTAGGGCGTGACACCGGCGGCACGCCGGCGGCCTTCGGCCCTGCTGGCCAAGACTTCAGGCAATCACTATCGCCCTTTGCCAAGGAAAAACCAAACTCAGCAGGAGGCCAGCAGCACCTCCACGCCGGGGAGGGCCTTAGCAAGCTGCTCCCGGAGGCGGGGCATGGCGACGTTTTCGGTGGCAAAGTGCCCGGCGTCCATCAGCAGCAGCCCCATCTGGGCGGCCTCCAGGTACTGGTGGTGGCGGACATCCCCGGTGATATAGGCTTCGCACCCCAGGGGCTTGGCGTCCTTCAGGCAATCGGTACCCGCTCCGCCGCAGACCGCCACCCGGCGGATAATTTCCGGCCCGGCGTCGGGCAGATACCGCACAAATCCGGGGCGCTGCCCCAGGGCCTCCTCCACCCAGCCGGAGAATTCCTCCCGGCTCATGGGGCAGGGCAGATTCCCTGCAAAGCCTAGGGTGCGGCCCCCCTCCTGGCCGGGATGCTCCTCCCACAGGGGGACGCGGTTTTGCAGACCCAGGGCGTCGGCCAGGGCGTCGTTCACCCCTCCCGCCGCCATATCATAGCAGGTGTGGGCAGAATAAACGGCGATGCCGCGGGAGGCGGCCTCATAGGGGGGCGTCCCCGCCAGGAGGCTTTTTATCGGATGAAAGATAATCGGGTGATGGGTGACAATAAGCTCCGCCCCCAGGGCCTCCGCCTCCCGGATAACCGAAAGGGTGGCATCCAGAGCCACCAGGATTTTGGTAATCTCCCGGCTGGGGTCCCCCACCAGCAGACCGGAGTTATCCCAATCCATCTGGGTCTTTAAAGGGGCAATACGGTCCAGGGCCTCGGCTGCGCTGGCGACGGTGTACATAATCTTTTCTCCTTTCTACTGGTAGAAGGACATGGGCTTATATTCTTCCCTATCCGGCACGTCGGCGGTGTGGAAAAAGGTCCGGAAGATGGCGATACACTCCTCCATGGAGCAGTCCTTTTCCACCAGGCGGGAGCGGCTTTTCCCCTCCTCCAGGCTCAGCTCCACGGTGACATCCTCCCTGTCCGGCAGGGGGCAGGTCTGGATAAAGCGGATGCCGTGGGGGGCCTCCCCCACCGTCAGGATGACGAACTCCACCTCTCCCTCCTGCATCTTCTCCAGGGCTTCTTCCACCTCGTCCCAGCTGCTTATGCCCCGCTCCCACTCGCTGGTGGAAAGGCGGTAAGGGACGGCGCACCGGGTCTTTTCAAAGGTGACATCGGTGGTGAGGCGACCTTGGGCAGAAGGCTCTTTCTCTGAGGCCAACTGGGGAGGAAGCGCTGTTTCGCAGTACCGGGCGGCTTCCCGGAAGGCTTCCAGTTTCTCCTTCCCCTTCACCCGGTTCAGAAATTTCCGGATATTCATTACTCTCTTTCCTCCTTCATTTTCCGGCGGATTACCTGGGTGATCTCCCGCAGCTCTTCGGCTCTGTTACAGTTTTCCCGCTCCCCGGTCCCTTCCAAACCGGCGGTGATTTTCTCCAGCTCCTCCGCCAAATTTTCGGCATAGCAAAAGCTGTCCCCATCCCGGCGGGGTTCCACCTTCCCCAGGTAATACTCCCAGGGGGCATGCTCTGTTTGCTCCCCGGTATAGACCACCTCCAGCGCTGTGTAGACCCGCCCGGCGGCGGTGGCGCATTCCTCCCGTCGGATGGCAAAGCCGTTGTCCCAAAGCCACCGCCGCAGCCGCTCCCCCTTGGTCATGGGCTGGAGCAGGTAGACGATGCCGGGGGTCTCCCGGTAGGACCAGCTTTCCAGGATGTGGAGGATGGTCTCCCCGCCCATCCCGGCGATAATCACCACCTCCAGCCCCTCCGGGGAGATGCCGGTGAGGCCGTCGGTGAGGACAAAGTCCATCTGGGCAGAAAGCCCCCGGCGCTCCGCCTCCCGGCGGGCCTTCTCCAGGGGCTGGGGCTTCAGATCCGCGGCGATGCCTCGTTTTGCTTTTCCATTCTCCACCAGGGCGCAGATGAGATACCCGTGGTCGGTGCCGATATCGGCGGCTTTGTAACAGGGGGGCGCCATCTTACAGAGGAGGGCAAGACGAGGGTCCATCCCAGCACTTTTCTTCATACCGGTTCCCCCATTCCCTCCAAAACAGCCAACAGCTTTTGGTAGCTCTCCTGGGTGACGGCTCCGTAAAGGGCCTGGGGCTCCCCCTCCCCCTGAAAGGACATAAGGGCCAGAAGGTTATCCGGGGCGTTTTGGTAAAGGGTGATCTCCATCTCGCTGCACCAGTTTTTCAGGGAAAAGGGGAGCTTTGTTAGTCTGGACTGAAGTGCCGCCTTTTCCTCCGGTGTGTACCAGTAGAACTCCCCCGGCTCATGGTCGAAGGTAAAGGCTGCTTCGTAGGCCAGGGCGGCGGCGAGGAAAGAACTGGTGCTGGGGGCACAGAGATCCCAGTCGCCGGGCTCCTTTGCCCAAAGGCTCCAGTCCTTTTCATCCCGCTCATAGGAAACATAGACCGGCGGGTCGGGCTTTTCCAGGTCCTCCCGTAAAATTCCCGCAAAGCAAACCGACTGGTTTTCCAGCAGCAGGATGAGGGCGTCGGTCTTCTCCAGCCAGGTCCACCTTTTGTAATGCTCCGGAAGCACCCAGCTGTCCTGGACGTGGTGGAAGGCCTCGGTTTTGGCGGCGGTGCGGTAAAAATCCTCCACCACCTGGGGCAGCGCCCCAAATCGGGCCTTCATCGCTTCTATTTCCTCTTCCCCACACCCCTGGAAGGCGTCGAGGTTGTACAAAGGCTTTATCCACGACCGATAGTCCATGCGCTCCCTCTCCCATCTCGAAGAATGTTTCTATTGCTGCTCCTCCGTTTCCTCCCGCCTTCCCCC
>WSMP01000083.1 GCA_013316495.1 Angelakisella sp. | reverse complement strand
AGGACGTGTCACCTTGGAACTGAAAAATTATTACGATGTACTCATCATCGGCGGCGGCATCGGCGGGCTGATGGCGGCCCACCGCCTCACCGAAAACGACCCCTCCCTCCAGGTCTGTCTGGTGGAGCAGGGCAACCCCCTGGAGCACCGCAAATGTCCCATTGTGGCAGGGCAGACCAACCGGTGCGTCCGGTGCAAAAGCTGCGCCATTATGGAGGGGATTGGGGGCGCCGGGGCCTTCTCCGATGGCAAGTATGTCATCAGCACCGAATACGGCGGCTGGCTCACCGATTTCCTCCCCAGGGAGGTGGTGCTGGAGTATATCGAGCAGGCGGACCGCATCCTGGTCTCCCACGGGGCCACCACCGAGCGGTACACCCCCAATAACGAGCTGAAAAAGCTCTGCCTCCAGTACGATTTGCACATGCAGCAGGCCCAGCTGAAGCACCTGGGTACGGACAGCAACTTTGACACTATGGTGCGGCTGGTGAAGAGCCTGGAGCACCGCTGCCAAATCCTTACCGGCACCCGCGCCACCGATGTGGATATCCGCACCCGCCAAATCACCCTGGAGGACCGGAAGGGGAGCCGCACCACCACCGCCGGCCAGGTCATCTTCGCCGTGGGCCGGGCGGGGAGCAAGCTCTTTTCCGCCTGGTGCGCCAGAAACGGGGTGCAGCTGCAAAACAACCAGGTGGATATCGGGGTGCGGGTGGAGCTGCCCGCCATTATCTGGGAGGACTTTTCCCGGAAAATCTACGAGCCCAAAATCGTCTACCGCTCCAAGGGATACGGGGACACCACCCGCACCTTCTGCTTCAACGAGCGGGGGAACGTGGTCACCGAAAATACCGACGGCGTCCTTACCGTCAACGGCCACAGCTACCGGGACCCCGCCAGGAAGACCCAGAACTCCAACTTCGCCCTGCTTTCCACCATGCGCTTTACCCAGCCCTTCCGGGACCCCATCGAGTACGCCCGCCATGTAGCCAGCCTTGCCAACCTCATCAGCGGGGGAAGCGTGCTGGTGCAGCGGCTGGGGGATTTGATGGCCGGGCGGCGCACCGACGAGAAGCGGCTGGCCCAGTGCACCACCCGCCCCACCCTCTGCGCTGTCCCTGGGGACCTGAGCCTTTGTATGCCCAAGCGGCAGCTGGATAACATTGTGGAAACCCTCTACCAGCTGGACAAAATCTGTCCCGGCACCGCCAACTACGATACCCTTCTGTACGGCATCGAGTGCAAGTACTACTCCGCCCGCCCCGCCTGCACCCACTTCCAGCTGGAGGGGCACCCCGGCTTTTACGCCATCGGGGACGGGGCGGGCTTCACCCGCTCCCTCTCCCAGGCTTCCGCCAACGGCCTCTACGTGGCGGATCTTATCACCGGCAAGCAGAAGGTTTAACAACCCCCTTCCCGCCCCCCTTTTGGGGGGCATTTTTTATCCCCCTTTTCGGTCAAAATCCATCGAAGCATCTGGAAATTGGTCGGCTCTTGTAGTATACTGTAAACTGGAATAATTTAGCGATTCCATTTATCTCGACACAAGGAGTAGAGGCTCTATGAAACAGGTTCTGACAGGCTTTTTAACAGCGGTGCTCATCTTGGCCGCCGCTCTGGTCCCCGCCTACGGGGCGGACGCCGGCGCTTTCCCTGGGGGAAAGCTGGAGGTGGTGGTCCGCGCCGATTACCGGGACACCGCCGCCGCTTTGGAGCGCCACGCCCTCACCCTGACCCTCACCGGGGATAAAACCGGCTCCCAGCAGTTTGCCCTGCGGGGCAGCGAGGGGCAGGAGACCTTTTCCTGCGGTCAAAACACCGCCCGGCTGGTTCTCTCCCTGCGCAACCCCCAGGACGCTCCCCTGGGGGGGAACGACCAGGTGGGTTTCCTGTTGGTGAGCTTTTCCGGCCTGCCCATGGACCAGGAATACCAGGTGAGCCTGGCTGGAAAAGGCTTTGCCAGCTTCACCTCCCCTAAGATGGCGGTGGATGCCTGCACCCCCCACCTTCTGGTCAGCGGGGACAGCGGCGGTTTTTCCCTTGGGGATCTCACCGGGGACGGGGAGATTACCCAGGCGGACCTGGACCAGGTGCTGGCCGCCCTGGGGGGCAGCTCCGCTGGCGGCGACCTGGACCTGGACGGAAAGGTGGATATCACCGACCTGGCCCTGGTCCACCGCAACATGGGCGCCCGCCGGCCGGCGGAGGTCTATGGTGGCGCCCTGGTCACCGATGGTCTTCTGGACCTGACGGCTACCGCCCAGGACCTTTCCCAGGCGAAGATGACCCTGGAGGGGGGCTCTGTCAACGATCTTTTTGAAGATAACGGCACCAAGGTCCGCCTTGTAAACGGCGGGGACGGCCCCTGCCAAATTCCGGTCACCCTTGCCGCCCCAAAGGAAATGAGCGTGCTTTCCATCGTCTCCCCCGCCACCAACGGCGCTTTGGAGGCGGGGAAGGTTTTGGTGGAATACGAAAACGGCTCCTCCGAGGAGATCGCCTTTGATAACACCCCGCCCGCCGGCACCCACGCCACCGAGCGGCACCTGGGGCAAAGCACCGTCACCATCCCCCTGGGCAAGCGGGAGCCGGTGAAGAAAATCACCATCACGGTGGAAAAGGTCTTCGGCGCTGACGGCCGGGTAAGCTACGCCGTCATCGAGAAGATTGAGTTTCTGCGGGATATCATCCCCGATAACCTGGACTTCAGCGCCTCCATCCCCAAAAACCTCACCGCCGCCGCGGGGAACCACCAGGTGACCCTCTCCTGGCGGGGGGTGGATAACGTGGACGGCTACCTGGTGCGCTACGGCGAATCCAGCTCCGCCCTCACCCGCCAGCTGCGGGTGGGGGAGACCCAGGCCGTCGTCAGCGGCCTGGAGAACCTGAAGACCTACTACTTCACCGTCTCCGCCTACAACGGCGACTGGACCGGGAAGGATTCCGCCCCCGTCAGCTGCGTTCCCCAGCCCTCCAAGGCGCCTCTCCCTCCGGACAATCTCTCCCTCTCCCCGGAGGAAAGCGCCATCACCGCCAGCTGGAAGAAGACCGAGGACGCGGAATTCTATCATCTCTACTACAAAGAATCCTCCGCCAAGGACTTCATCCTGGCGGCGGAAAAACACACCGCTACCTCCTTTACCGTCATCGGCCTCACCAACGATGTCTCCTACGATTTCTACGTGGTGGCAGGGAACCAAATCGGCCTCAGCCGCCCCTCCCTCATCGCCACCGGCAAGCCGGAAAAGGAGATTCTGAACTTCCCCACCCTGCCCACCATGAACCGCATCCCCAGCTCCGCCATCATCAAGGCGGAAATGACGAACCCCAACAACGTCGCCCCGGAGTATGGCGGCAAGTTCAATGTAAAGCAGGTTTACGACGGGGACTTCGAGACCCATTGGACTGCCCTGAAGTGGTCCCTCAGCAGCCGGTTCACCTTTGAGTTTGACGAGGAACAGAGCATGGACTACCTCATTTATGTTCCCCGCCTCAACAAGGGCTACCCCAATGTCCTGGAGCGCTACTCCGTCACCGTTTGGGATAAGGACGGCAACGAGACCCACCTTACCAGCGACCAGGGGAAGCTGAACAACCTCTCCGACCAATATGTGGGGACCGCCCCCATCGTCCGGAACAACCCCGGACAAACGGGCTACGCCATCCTGCCCTTCACCCGCAACGACCACATCAAGAAGATCTCCGTCCTAGTGCGCCAGGGGGACGGCACCCGCAAGCCCTGCTCCCTTTCGGAAATCGCCTTCTACACCTACGATGACGCGGATAGCAGCATTGCCGCCCTCTTTACCGACGGCAGCTACACCCAGCTGGCCTCCGGGGTCACCCAGGGACGCATCGATGAACTGCGGGCCCGCATCCAGCAGACGGACGGCTACTATGTCAACCAAACCATCCTTCTGGATGAGCTGGATCTGGCAGAGGCCCTCCTGAAGGGGGATACCTCCCGCCTGGGCGCCGTGATGGACAAGGTCCAATCCCGTGATGCCTCCGCCGACCCCAAGCGAATCAGCACCCTCCAGCCGGTGGGTGTCACCGCCGAGGCCGGAAAGCAGCTGGTGATCTATGCCAGCATTCCCCAGGGGGAGACGGTAGAGCTGATTCCCACCCAGCACTTTGCCGAGGCCGCCAAGTGGTCCGGCAGCCCTATCCGGCTGGAAAACGGCCGCAACATCATCACCATCCCCCGCCTGAACGACGTTTCCCCCCAGCGGGGCGGCTCCCTCTATCTCCAGTATTCCGGCTCCCGCACCGGGGAAATTCGTCTCCAGGTGCGGGGCGGCACCAAGATTCCCCTGCTGGAGCTCTCCGACTGGCACCAGCTGGATGAAAGCGCCATCCGCTCCCGCATCAGCGCCTATATCGAGGAGCTGGACCGCTACTGCACCACCACCTTGGGCGGGATGAACTCCGATGTTCTCCCCACCCACTTCCTCAACGCCACCGAGATTTCCTTCCCCCATGTTCTCCTCTCCCTCCCCGCCACCCAGGTGCGCTCCGGGCTGGGCTCCAGCGACCGGACCGAGGCCCTCTATCACGACGGCCTGGCCTGGGAGGAGCTGATGCAGCTTATGTACCGCACCCATGGCATTGATTTGGATGCCCTGGAAAGCTCCCGCTCCCGCCACAACATCCGGTATATGCGGATGTTCGGCAACGCCTTTATGTACGCCGGGGGCAGCCACATCGGCATCGGCTACGGCTCCTGCTCCGGCATGGTGGCCGGACGGCCCACCTCGGTCACCGGGGCGGGGAACGCCAACGGCCTCTTCGGCTGGGGCATCCAGCACGAGATCGGCCACGTGATGGATACCCTGGGCAAGGCGGAAATCACCAACAACATCTATTCCCTCTTCGCCCAGACCTGGGACAATGGCAGCAACGCCCTCCCCTCCCGGCTGGAAAACTCCAATAAGTACGAGGGCATCTACCAAAAGGTGACCTCCGGCCAGCAGGGAATGTCCAACGACGTCTTTGTCAGCCTTGGGATGTACTGGCAGCTCCACCTGGCCTACGATGGCCCGGAGGATAACTTCTATAACCGCCTGAATAAGGTTTATAAAGGCGGCGGAGATGACGGCTTTATGGCCGCCGCCAGCCAAATTGCCGGCCGGGACCTGAGCGGCTTCTTCTCCAGCTGGGGCTTTACCCCCAGCGGCCAAAGCGGCCCCCAGGAGGAGCGAAAGCTCCAGTACCTCACTGACCAGTCCCGCCGGGAGCGGCTGGCGGGGACCCAGCGGCAGAGCGGCACGGTGGGCATCGCCGCCCAGTACGACCGGGAGGCCCGCCAGGCCACCGTCACCGTCACCCCTGTTCAGGGAGCCAATATGCTGGGGTATGAAATCAGCCGCACCTTAAACGATACCACCCAGCCGGTGGCCTTCCTCTCCGCCAAGTCCGGCGCAACCACCTGGAACGACACTTTGGGCTCGGTGAATAACAAGGCGGTGTCCTACACGGTAAAGGCGGTGGATATCCTGGGGTATGTGATTGCCCAGGCCGATTCCAGCCAGCTGGATATCTCCCACGATAATCTCATCCCCACCGATGTGTACACCTGGAGCGCCGAAACGGCGCAGGGCGGCCTTCTCACCGCCCAGTTCCCCGGCGACCGCCCGGTGGCGGGAATTCGCTTCGACCTTCCCCCGGCGGAGGAAACCCGTGTGATGGATTCCGGGGAGCCCCCTGCGGAAACCTTCTCCTTCGGGAGCGAGGGCACCGTTACGGTGGAGGTAAGCCTGGACGGCGCCGCCTTCACCACGGTGCGGACCATCTCCTACAGCGAACTGCGGGATAACCCCGGCCGCCTCTTCTTCTTCACCCGAACCGAGGCCGACGGCAGCATCTGCCCCTTTGACGCCGCCCTTGTGCGGGTCAGCGGCCTGCCGGAAGGGCTTTCCGCCAGCGCCATCCGCTTCGCCGCCTATCCGGGGGACCATTTGGCCTTTGGTGAAAACGGCATTGGCATCCTGGCTAAGGACTATGGGGAGATCCCCGCGGGGACGCTGATCATCACCGGCAGCTTCCGGGGGAACCCCGTCTTCAACACCCTGCGCGTCTACGGCCGCAGCCAGGCCGGCGACATCGCCAGCGGGGAGCTGGCCGAAGGGGACCGGGTGCCCATGGAGGGTGAGGTCTACCTCTTTGCCGCCCTGCCGGAAAGCGGGGATATGGGAGAAATTGATAACGGCCTGTGGGTCTTCGTCCCCAAGCAGCAGCAGGACGCCTCCGGCGAAAACGGCTGTGTCACCAGCCTCCTGCCCACCCAAATTATGGCGGAGCTCCACCGCACCGATATCCCGGAAGGGGGCGCGGGGCGAATCACCAGCAGCACCCGCTGGCTCCCCTCCCCCACCTATTCGTCCATGCCTAAGATCATACTGGAGGAGTAAGCAAAAATGAAGCAGCGTATCCGATTCCTCGCCCTACTGCTCACCGCGGCAATGGTATTCGCCTGCTGGGCCGTTACCGCTTTCGCCGCCCAGCAGCCCCATATCGTCCTGAAGGCCAGCGGCGTACAGGGCCAGTTCATCCTGCGCCTGGATAACTTTAGCAGCAAGTTTTACGCGGCGGAGTTTGCCGTCTATGTGGACCGGCCCCTGGATACCTCTCAAATCCAGGTCGCCTGGAAGGACGCCGTCCCTGCGGATGTCAACTGGCCGGTGATAGCCCAGGAAAATGGCCGGACCAAACTTTCCTTCTACATCTCCCGGAACCGGCCCATCGCCAACAGCAACAGCGTGGAGCTGGCGGAGCTGACCTTCCCCCAGGAGCTGCCCGCCTCCGCCTTTTCGGCGGGGAGCGAGCTGAAGGCCCTGGAGGAAGGCGGCGCTTCCACCATTTTCCAGAATCCCTCCCTCACCGTCACCGGCGTCCCCGCCAGCTCCGGCAGCAGCGGCGGTTCCGGGGGGGGCGGCGGAAGCTCCGATAGCACCCTCGGCTGGGACAGCTTCTCGGATAAAATCACCCAAAGCGGCGGCAAAAAGACCCTCACCATTCCGGTTTCCGGCGGAGAGGTGCTCCGCTGGGATATCTTCCAGGAGGCGGCGAAGGAAAAGCTCCTGCTCCGCCTGGATTACGGCAGCTATGTCTGGACCTTTGACACCTCCAAAGGGGTAAACATCCCCGCCGGACGGATTTACTACGACCTGACGGTGGACCAGCTCCACTATAAAAACCTTTCTGCGGCGGTGGAGG
>WSMP01000008.1:14315-29027 GCA_013316495.1 Angelakisella sp. | reverse complement strand
CCAGGCGGAAAGTGTGAACAACCGCCCCGGCGGGCAGGAATTCTACATCCCCGGCCTGCCGGAGGAGCGGATAGTCTCGGTATCCGCCGCCGGCATCCTGGAGAGCACCCGGTACGAAAAATCCCCTGCCGCCATCCGGCTCCCTGCCCTGAAGCCGGGGGAGGAGAAGAAGCTGGAGCAGCGGATCGACCTGGGGAACATCGTCCTGCTGCCCCAGGCCGCCGGCCTGACGGCGGAGGGGGAGCTGTGGGTGCGCCTGGCCTGGGAGGGGGAGGAGGGCCGCCGCCTGAACCAGCTGGACCTCCTGTGGCCGGACGCCCCGGAGAAAACCTGGGTCAGTCATCACACCCTCCAAAACGGGTTTTTCCTCCTCTCCCACAACGGGATGAACGCCCAGGCGGGGAAAAGAACCTCCCTGCCAATCACCTTCCTCTCCCTGGTCCAGAAGGGGGAGTGGACCTTCCCGGCAGCCGGATAGACCGGGCCAATCGCAGCTCCTGCAAAAAGCGCTCCCCCTCCGGCCGCTCTGGCTGTGGGGGGAGCGGTGGCATTCCAAGGCCCCAGCGGGCAAAGAAATCCCGCAGGCGGGCCGCTGCCGCGCTTCCTGGCACCCGCCGTCCCTGCTCGTACATCCCCAGGGTGCTGGGGTTCAGTCCAGTCTCCCGCCCCAGGGCGCGCTGGGTTAGCCCCAACTCCCTGCGGGATTTTTTTAACCATACACAAAACATATGTTCCATCCTCCGGTTACAATTGTATCATATCTGGCGGGAAAGAGCAAGGGGGGCGCTGCTCCTTGTCCATATTATGGGACAGGGGGATGCGCCTCCCTTGACAGCGCTAAAGAAATATGGTATCCTAAAATTAGAACATTTGTTCTTTCCGCCGGGGGTCCCCGTCCCTTGACGGAAGTAAATTTTCCATTGGCAGCGCCTTTCCCTTTGTGCTGCCAAGGGTGTTTAAAGAGGCAGCCTCGGTTTTTGAAGTGCGGCGGAAGCCGGGGTGGGCCTTGGGGTGACAGAAAACGGAGGAAAGAAAAGATGGATTTGCGGCAATTGGCGGAAGAATACAGCGAATCGGCGGCGAAGCTGGCACGGGGTTTGGAGAAGATCCGCAGGCAGCTGGCTACAGCCAGGGGGGAGGACGCCCTGGCTCTGGAGAAGCGGGAAGAGGTGATGCGCCTGGAGCTGGCGGACCTGCGGAACCTGTCCCGGTATCTTCGGGAGTACTATGCGTAGGGCGGATTGCGCGCCCCTGGTTGGGCGCCGCAGGGGACCCATGCAGCTGAGCAGCTGGGAGGGGATTGCAGACCTGCGGAAGGAGACGGCGGAAAGGGAAGGGGGGAACCGGCGGGAGCTTTACCAGCGTCTGTTGGCCTATGGGATGCGGTACTGCCTGACCCAGCCCCAACAGGAGGCGGTGGAGCTTTGCTGCATCCAGGGGCTTACCGCCACCCAGGCGGCCCAGCAGCTGGGAATGCATCCCTCTGCCATGAGCCGGCGGCTGAACCGGGCGGTTACCCGTCTAAAGAATTTGGCGCAATAAGAAAAGGAGCAGCCCCCAAGAATGAAGGGGGCTGCTCCTTTTTGTTTGTTGCTTAGGCGGTGGGTTGGTCTCCTTGCGGCTGGTCTGCGGCGGGTGGGGCCTCGCCGCCACTGTTGCTAGGGGCTTCCGGAGGCGTTTCACCGCCGCCGGAAGAATCTGGAGGGGGCGTTTCGCCGCCGGTGGAAGAATCTGGAGGTGGAGTTTCACCGCCGCCGGGGTTGGAGGGGTCACCGCCCTCACCACCAGGTGTCGAGCCAGGATTCTCCGGTTCAGTAGGACCTACCGGGTCCACAGGCGGGTCGGGGTTCGGGTCCACCGGAGGATTGGGGTCCACCGGTGGATTGGGGTCCACAGGCGGGGGTGTTGCCGCGGCAGTGACGGTGACAGTCATGCTGCCAGACACCCCGTCCACCGATGCAGTGATGGTGGCCGAGCCCTCGGAATTTCCAGTCACAACGCCATCGCTGACGCTGGCGCTGCCGCTGGCGTTCCAGGAGAAGGTCTTCCCACCAACCGCCTCCCCAAGGGCATTTTTGGCGGTGGCGGTAAGGGTGATGCTCTCACCCGCCTTGACGCTGCCGGGGCCGGAAACCTCCACAGAGGTGACCTTTGCAGGGTCGATAGCGTTTTTAACGGTGACTACGCAGGCATTGCTGGTGACGCCTCCGGCGGTCCGGGCGGTGATGTTGGCAGTGCCCTCTGCCCTGGCGGTCACATTACCGCTGCCGTCCACCGTGGCCACGGCGGGGTTATCCGAATTCCAGGTGAGGGCTTCGGCGGCTCCTGCCGGCTCCTGGGCGGAGCTGATGGTTCCGCTGGCTCCTGGGGCCAGCTCCAGGCTCCCAGGGGACAGGGTGACCTTGGTGGCCTTTATGGCGGCGGGATTCACCCGGACGGTGCAGGTGGCGCTGACGTCCCCTGCGCGGGCGGTGATGACCGTATCACCAGGGGCGATGCCCGTTACACGGCCGCCGCTGACAATGGCGACGCCCTCGTTGCTGCTGGTCCAGGTGATGGAATCGGTGGCGTTTGCCGGCTCCAGTTCAGCGGTGAGGTTCTCGCTGGCTCCCGCCAGAATCTCCAGGTTCCCCGGCAAAACACGGATGCCGGTGGCTTTGATTGCGGCCTTCGTAACCGTCACGTTGCAGGTGGCGGTAAAGCCTCCCTCTGTGGTTGTTACAGTAATGGTGGCAGTACCCTCTGCAATGCCGGTAACCTTACCCCTGCTGTCCACTGTAGCGATATCTCCATTGCTGGTGGACCAGCTCACCGCCTTGTTAAAGGCGTTTTCTGGAATAATGCTGGGAACCAGGGTTTCAGCCTGGCCAATGGTCAGGCGAAGCTCGGCGGGCAGAGTCACGCCGGTGACATAAGCCCCCTTGGAGGCCATCAGCTCCTGTACCTTGGACCACTTGCCGGCCTTCAGAAGCTCCTCCTCGGTGATGCCCAGGGCCTCCGCGGTCTCCCGGCGCTCCCGGACAAGGGATAGGCACTTGGTGAGGGCAAGCTCATCCAGCTCATCCTCCGTGAGGAAGAGGCGGAACTCCAGTTTGCGGGCGTCAATGATATGGAGGATGGCTTCGATGTCGTTATCCTCCCGCTCGTCGTAGGTGAGGTACTTCTTGGCGTCGGCCTCCCGCTGCTGGGCCAGGGCCTTCTGCTCCTCCAGGGAAAGAGACTGCTGCTCGTCAGCGGTAAGCCACTTGGCGTTAATCTGCTTCTCAGCCTCCTCCTGCTGGCGCTTCAGCTCGGCCTCCTGCTGCTTCTTCAGGAAGGCGTACCACTCGGCGGGCATCACAGGGTTGGTGTTGATGGTGGCCCCGGCGGTATCCACATCCAGGGATTCCCCCTCCCGCACCCTTCGGGCAAAGACCACAAACCGGGCGATGCGCTCGCCGTTTTCCGCCTTAAAGGAATAGTCGCAGGTGGAAAGGGTGAGGAGCTTATCGTCGGTGCGCACATCCACCTTGGTGTTGATGATGGAGCGCTCCCGGATTTTGTTGACATACTCCGCCATGTCTTCATCGCTTTCCTTATCAATGAAGTTGTGGTAGAGGAAGTCCGGGTCGTCCTTCTTGCAGACCACCACGCCGAAGATTTTGTACATCCCCTCGTAGTAGACGCTGTCGTAGCTTACCAGGGGGTGGGTGCGGTAGTATTCGATGGACTTGTAGTTCAGCAGCTCGCCGAACATCTGGCCGTCGTTCATGTTGTGGGAATAGATAATGGTGTTGTCGCTGGGCTCCCGCTGAAGCACCCGGTAGTCCACAAAGGCCACGCCGTGGTCGTTGTGCTGGCGGGTGAAGTCCAGACGCTCGTAATAAGTGTTATCGGTGGTCTGCACCACCACCATGTCCAGATACTTGGTGCCGTCAATTTTAATCCACCCGGCCACGTCGTCGTTCTGGGCGTACAGGGCGGCGAATTTATCCAGGTAGCCGCTGGGGTAGCCGTCCACATCCTCCGGACGGATATCCGAGTTGCTGTAGGCGTTTTTCTGGTCCTGGACCAGCCCTTTGTTTTTGTGGGATTCCCCAAAGACGCTGGCAATATAGATGATGCAGCCCACAAAAACCACCACCGAAAGGCCCAGTATCCCCAAACGGAGGCTGTCCTGGCGGGTGAGCTTTTTATAGCGGATTTTTTGAATTAGGTTCATGTCCTTTGCTTCGTCCTTCCCGTTGGGCGTATTGGAGGCGCCGCCCCTGGGCAGTATGCCGGAAACAGCGGCCAGCAGGCGGTCCACCGGGTTTTGGACGCCGGGAGCCGCGTGGCTGAGGGGTACCCCGCCAGGCAGCTCCGCCGGATAATGCTGGAGGTAGAGGCGCAGCATGTTCAGCACCTGGGTGCAGGCAGCGGAACGGAGAGCCTCCACCGGGCAGTCGGGAGGGAGGAGGAGCTTTTTGGCCCAAACCTGCCGCCCGTTGGTGACAGCGACGTAGATTTGCCCCGCCTTGGGGTCGGTGGGTTCCACCCCGCAGGTGATGGCGAGGCCCAGGCTGGCCCCCGCCTTTTTGCGCACCATGGCGGCCATGGCGGCGGCTATCCGGCGGCTGATGCCCCCCGCCTCCTTCAGGAGCTTTTCCGGGACGCCCAGCCGCTCCACCTTCTGGCTGTCGGTGGGAACGGTCATCCCCCCCAGCAGCACCTTGTCGCTGCCCCCTTTGATGAGGGAGGCCAGCTGCCCGGCGGTGCCGGATTCGGCGGTGGCGACGGTGAGGCCGTGCTTCAAAAGAAGGCGGCCCACCTGCTGGCTTAAAGGCTCCCCCTGGGAGCTGGTGAGAAGGGCTCCCAGCCGATCCCCAATCTCCTGGGCCACCTGGTCGCACCGGGCCTGGGCGTCCTCCCCGGCGGCGGTGATGTGGATTTCACACTCCGCCCCCTGGCTTTGAAGGGAGACCCGCGGATTCTGGGAGCGGAAATAGGGCTCCAGCTGGGAGCGGATGGAGGTTTCCCCCAGCTCCACCGCCCACAGGGTCCGCTGGGCGGAGGTGCTGCCCCCCACCCCTGTCAAGAGCTGCCGCACCGTGGAGGAAAAACAACCCATTAGCTCGCTGGGGGTGGCGGGAAGCACCAGCATCAGCTGCTTTTTGGCGCTCAGGGCGTACCCCTGGACCATGCCGGAGGGGTTCAGGATTCGCCGGCACCCATTGGGGGCGGCGGCAAAGGCCTCCACCTCCGCCTGGGTAAAGGGGACCACCTCTTGGGAGGCCCTGCGGCTTAGCTGGCGCACCAGGGCGGGGTCAACGCGGGGCTCCAGCCGCAGCCCCTGGCAGACCGCCTCGGTGACGGCGGTGGCCGCCGCTGGCTCCGGGGCGGTGAGGACCGCCACCAGCTCCCCCCGCTGGGAGGCCTCCAACAGCTGGGCGAAGACCTCCGGGGTCCGGCCGGGGACCAGGCGGGAGCTGCCAACCGTGATGCCCAAGGCGGCCAGCTCCCGCTGAAGGTACTCCCTGGACGCCTCAAAGAAGCTCTGGTATTTGTTTTGGTTTCCAACGCCGATGATTTCTGCTCTCATGGAATCACAACCTCCAAGGGGTTTATAAACTTCCCACACATCGGGTTCTTTATCATAGATTACAACAGCCGTTTTTCCAGCGGGGTGCGGTTCCCCCGTGTATCCCTGCCCGCCAAGGGGGGCGAAGGCGTTAGACGCTGGGAGCGCTCCGGTGGAGGGAGAGGACCACAAGCTCGGCATTCCGGATGGCTTCGTCAAAAAGCTCCGGAGGCAGGGCGGCCTCCTCCTCGATGCGGGCCACCTCGGCGGCCTTCGGCCGGGTGCGGGGGTGGCGGGGGGTGAAGACGGTACAGCAATCCTCGTAGGGGAGGATGGAGATTTCAAAGGTATCAATTTTCCGGGCGATGGCTACAATCTCGCTTTTATCCAGGCCGATGGCGGGACGCAGCACCGGCAGGGTGGTGACGCAGTCGGTGACGCCGATGGCCTGGATGGTCTGGCTGGCCACCTGGCCCACGCTTTCCCCGGTGATAAGGCCCTGGCAGTTTTCCTCCAGGGCGATGGCCTCGGCAATGCGCATCATCGCCCGGCGCATCAGCAGGGTGAAGTATTCCTCCGGGCAGCGCTCCCGCAGCCGCTCCTGGATTTCGGTAAAGGGCACCACAAAAAGGCGGATGCGCCCGGTGTAGGGCAACAGCTTTTCCCCCAGGGAGAGAACCTTCTGACGGGCCCGCTCGCTGGTATAAGGGGGGCTGGCAAAGTGGACGGCGATAAGCTCCAGCCCTCGCTTCGCCATCATGTATCCGGCCACCGGGCTGTCGATGCCGCCGGAAAGGAGGAGGGCGGCCCGGCCGCCGGTGCCCACCGGGATGCCTCCCGCGCCGGGGAGCTGGTCCCTGTGTATGTAGGCGTCCTTCTCCCGCACCTCCACCGTGACGGTGACCTGGGGATTGTTCACATCCACCCGCAGGTGGGGGAAGCGGGAAAGAAGCAGCCCCCCCAGCTCCCGGCAGATTTCCGGGGACTTCATGGGGAAGGACTTGTCGCTGCGCTTGGCGTTTACCTTAAAGGTTCTGGCTCCGGCAAGGCTGCCGGCCAGGTAGTCCGGGGCGGCGGCACAGATGGCCTGCCAGTCCTTGGGGACCACCAGGGCGGGGCAGAGGGCGGCAATGCCAAACACCGTTTGGAGCCGTGCCACCGCCTCTTCCATTTGTATCCCCTGGGTCAGGGGCTCCACGTAAACGGTGGACTGGCTTTTCCAGATGTGGAACTTCCCCAGGCTTTCCAGCCTCCGGCGGATATTTTTAATCATGGTATCCTCAAAGGAATTGCGGTTGAGGCCCTTCAGGACCAGTTCCCCGCACTTTAAGAGTACGATTTCCTTCATGCTTTCTCCTTTATCTCACATGGGCCAGCTCCTGGCTCCCTTTTTGGAGCCACCGGCAAAATTCGTCTATCTCCTCCGGGGTGTTGTCCCGGCAGAAGCTGACCCGGATAGCGCTGTCAATCCGCCGGGGGGCAAGGCCCATGGCGGCAAGGACGTGGCTCCTGGCCCCTTTGGAGCAGGCGGAGCCGCTGGAAACCGAGATTCCCTGGCCCTCCAGGTAGTGTATCATCACCTCGGAGCGGACGCCGGGGACAGAAAAGTTCACTATATAAGGTGCGCTGTACTGGCTGGAATTGATGCACACGCCAGGAATTTTTTCGAGATTTTTTGTAAGCCGGTCCCGGAGGGCCTGAAAATGGGCCATGTTCTCCGCCCGCTTTTCCCACATCTCCCTGGCGGCATAGGCAAAGGCGCCGGCGCCGGGTGTGTTTTCAGTGCCGGGATGAAGGCCCCCTTCCTGCCCCGCCCCGTAGTAGAGGGGCCGCAGGCGGACCCCCTTTTTGACCCATATGGCTCCAATGCCCTTGGGCCCGTGGACCTTGTGGCCGCTGATGGTGATGACGTCCACATCCCACAGGCGGGGGCGGACGATGAGCTTTCCAAAGCCCTGGACGCAATCGCAGTGGATGAGGAGATGGGGGTTCTTCCGCCGGGCGACCTGGGCAATGGAAAGGATGTCGTTTACCGCCCCGGTTTCGCTGTTCACCAGCATCACCGAAAGGAGGATGGTCCCTTCGTCCACCGCTTCCTCCACCGCCTGGGGGGTGATGATCCCCTCCGCCGTGGGGGGAAGGAGCACCGTCTCGAAGCCGGTTTCTGCAAGGTGCTTTACCGGGGCCAGCACCGATTCATGCTCGATGGCGGTGGTGATCACCTTGCTGCCCCGCCGGCGGGCGGCCATCGCCCCGCCCAGAATGGCCAGGTTGTTTCCCTCGCTGCCGCAGGAGGTGAAGAACAGCTCCTCCCCCCGCGCCCCCAGCACCTCCGCCAGCTCCCGGCGGGCAGAGGCAAGGGCCTGCTCCGCCAAAAAGCCCCGGCGGTGGAGGGAGGAGGGGTTCCCGTATTCTTCGCGCATCAGCTCCAAAGCTCGGTTGGCCGCGCCAGGGCTGACCCTGGTGGTGGCGCTGTTATCCAGGTAGATTTCCAAAGGGGCACCTCTTCCTGCCGTTTTTTCTGCGGTAAAAATATACAAACAGATATAGTATAGCGCAAAGAGAGAAAAAGTTCAATCTTTTCCAGCAGAATCGGCGTAGAAAACAGCCTGTACCCTATAACAGAACGCTGAAAAACGGGAAATATTGCATCCCGGAGGAAATTTTTTTGGACAGGGTCTTTCCAAACGCCCCGGAGTTGGGTAAAATAGAAAGGTCATGATCTCCTCCCGTTGGATTGGTGAACCCTGACAAAACCCTCATGTATCATACTTAGGAGGAATTCCCAATGAAGCGTTTTCTTGCCGCCCTCACCGCCGGGCTGTTGCTCCTGGCGGCCTGCTCCGCACCGGAGCCGGAGTCCCCCCCGGAGCCGGAGCTTCCCGGTACCGGCCACACCGCCGAAGGCGCCCTCACCCTGAACATCCACCTGGGGGGAGAGCCCGCCAGCCTTGACCCGGCCTACGCCACCGCCGATGACGGCGGCAGCTATGTCCTGCACCTCTTTGAGGGCCTCACCGCCCTGGGGCCGGACGGAAAGGCCCGGCCTGCCGCCGCCGAAAGCTGGGAGCTGGAGGAGGACGAGGACGGATTGCCGGTATACACCTTCACCCTGCGGGAGGAGGCCCTTTGGAGCGACGGGGAGCCGGTGGAGGCGGAGGACTTTGTCTACGCCTGGCAGCGGGTGCTGGATTACCAGGCCCCCACCCCCAACGCCTACCTGCTCTACCCCATCCGCAACGCCCAGCGGTACCGGGAGGGCGTTCCGGTGCAGGGGGACGACGGCACCTCCACCTATGAAAACACTCTGGAGCCGAAGGACCTGGGCCTGGAGGCGGTGGATGAGCGGACCCTGAAGGTGACTTTGGAGGGCCCCTGTCCCGATTTTCTGGAGCTGCTGGCCCAGCCCGCCTTCTGTCCCGTCCGCCAGGACATTGTAGAGGAAAACCCGGAGAGCTGGAGCCAGTCCGCCGCCACCTGCGTGGGCAACGGCCGTTTTCTCCTTCAGGAGTGGAAGCACGACCAGAGCCTGACTATGGTTTGGAACGACCAGGACGGGGAGGAGCCGGATTCGGTGGTCTTCCTGAATTTTGTCCTTTCGGAGGACACGGCGGCGGTCTACAACGACTTTAAGGCCGGGCGGCTCCAGTACGCCAGTGCCATCCCCACCCTGGACCGCCCCGCCGAGACAGAGGCCGGAACCCTGAGCCTGGAAAACCGGGCAGGGGTGTACACCTATATCTTCAACACCGAAAAAGCCCCCTTTGACGACGCGCGGGTGCGCCGGGCCATCTCCCTTGCCATCGACCGGGAGGCGCTGGCCGCCGCCGTGGGGGTGGACCTGGTTCCCGCCTATGGGCTGGTGCCGGACGGCATTCCGGATTCCCTGACGGGGCAGGATTTTTCTAAGGCGCTGCCTCCCCTTCAGCACCGGCCTGCCGGCAACACAGAGGATGCCCAGAAGCTCCTGAAAGAAGCGGGCTACCCCGGCGGGGAGGGCTTCCCCCAGCTGCGCTTCATCACCAATGACAGCCCCGCCCACCTGACTGCTGCGGAGAACGTCCGCCAGCAGCTGGCGGAAAAGCTGGGCATTGATATGGCCATCTCCGCCCTCTCCACCCAGGACTTCGCCGCCGCCCGCCAGGAGGGAGGCTGGGACCTGGCCCGGAGCGGCATGGTGGGTACGCGGATGGACCCTGCTATCTACCTGGCAGGCTGGGGCACCGGCGCCGCCGCCAACTACGGGAAATTTGCCAGCGAGGATTACGACACCCTGCTGGAGGCCTCCTACGCCGCCCCGGAGCAGCCTCCGGAGGGGGAAGAGGAGGATGAAAAGGATGCGGCTGAAGACAGCGAGGAGGATGGGGAGGAGCACCCCCTGGTGATTCCGGACACCCGGATGGAAATCCTCCACTCCATGGAGCTGCTGCTGGTGGCCGATGAGGCCGCCGTCATCCCCCTGTGGCAGTACCGGGAGCCTGCCCTCACCGCGCCGGGGCTTGCCGGTGTGGTGGCAAGCCCCCTGGGATACCGCCTCTTTCACTGGGCGGAGTGGACTCCCCCCGTCGCAGATACCACCCCCCAGGAGCAGCAGGGAGAATAGCGGGAAACGAAAACACGCCGGGGTGGAAATTCCCCGGCGCGTATTGCAAAAGCGGTTTTGGAACCCGGCCCGTGGCAGGAAGGAAGCGGCAGGAGACCCCAAAAGGCATCAGTTCCCGAAGACCTGGACCGCCTGGGCCATCTTCTCTACCACCGGCACCTGGAAGGGGCAACGGCCCTCGCAGGCGTGGCAGGCGATGCAGTGGGAGGCCCTGTGGTGCAGCAGGCCGTAATGCTCCCGCACCGTCTCCGGCACCGCCCCCTGGGCCTTGGCCAGGCTGAGGAACTTCATCACCGCCGCCACGTCGATGCCCGCCGGACAGGGGGCGCAGTGGCCGCAGTACATACAGTGGCCCTCCCAGCTGATGCGGGGGAAGGAGGCCAGAGCGGCGGCGTAGTCCGTTTCCGCCTCCGGGGCGTCTCCATAGGCCATGGCGCTGCGCGCCTCCTCCACCGTCCTGGCTCCCGCCAGCACCGAGGCGACGGCGGGCCGGTCCAGGGCGTAGCGAATACACTGATAGGGGGTGAGGGCCGCCCCCGCCGGGGAATACTGGGCGTGGAGCAGGTCCCCGCCTCCAAAGGCTTTCATCACCGTGATGCCCACCCCCAGCCGCTGGCAGCTTTCGTAAAGCCTTTCCCGAAGGGGCTCCATATTCAGCAGCGGTTTTTCGTAGTTTTTGGGCGCCCACAGCTCCTCCAGATCCTCCCCGGCAGGCTGGAGGTCGTAGCAGGGGTTGACGCTGAACATCAGCACGTCGATTTCCCCGCTTTCCACCGCTGCCAGAGCCGCCTCCGGGTTGTGGCTGGAAAGGCCGATGGCCCGGATGCACCCGGCGGCCTTCAGCTCCTTGGCGTAGGCCAGCACCTCCCCCCGGCACACCTCCCAGTCCGCCAGGCTGTCCACGTAGTGAATCATCCCCACGTCCAGGTAGCCGGCATCCAGCAGGCGCAGCTGCTCCTCAAACCCCGCCCGCACTTCCTCCATCTGGCGGGTGCGCCGGTACTGCCCCTTGTCCCAGATGGAGCAGATATGCCCCTGCAGGACAAATTTTTCCCGCCGTCCCCGGATGGCCTCCCCCACAGCGGCGCGCATCTCCGGGTTGGAGGCGTAAAGATCTATGCAGTTGCCGCCCCCTGCCAGGAGGGCGTCCAGCATCTCCCGGACCGTCTCCCTGGATTTTTCCAGAAACCCCTCGCATCCAATGCCCACTTCGCCCACCTGGATGCCGGTGCGGCCCAGCGCTCTCCTCTTCATCATCCCAGTCGGTCTCCTTTCCAGTTGTTGTGTCTATCAGTATACAATATGGAGTGGGATCCAAGTCAAGAGGAAGCGCCAGGCGCAGAGGGAAAATCAAAAGCCTTTTGTCCTGGAGGTGGAGTTTCGATAACAGGAAAGGGACGACCCAGAAATTTAAGAAGCTGTACCAATAGCCACCGCTCGCATCTTGACGGCAAATTTCCAGCCTGCCTTTGCCAAAAAATCTTGAAATACGACAAGTATTCCTGCGCTTTTTTGGCGTCGGCAGTCGTAAAATTTGCTCGCCAATCTGCGCCCTTCGGCTAATGGTACAACTTCTAAGAACTTAGGAAAGGAGGCGAAAGGATTGGGCCGGGAAAAAAGATGGAGCGTTTTGCTGTTGGCGCTGGTCCTCTTCGCCTTCTTTGGAGGGGAAACCGCCTGGGCCGCTGAGACGCCGGTGGTCCGGGCCCAGGCCGCCGTGCTGATAAACGCGGATACCGGACAGGTCCTCTTTGAGAAGAACGCCCGCCGCCGGATGGAGCCCGCCAGTCTCACCAAAATCATGACCTGCCTTCTGGCGATGGAGGGGGTAGCGCCGGAGGAGCCGGTGACTGTCACTGCCGAAGCGGTGCAGCTGATGCAGGACGCCGCTGCCATCGGCCTGCTGGAGGGGGAGACCCTGACGGTGGCCCAGCTCCTTTACGCCACCATGCTCCCTTCCGCCAACGACGCGGCGGCGGCCATCGGCATCCACCTGGAGGGCTCCACCGCCGCCTTTGCAGAGGCGATGAACCGCCGGGCCGGGGAGCTGGGCCTTACCGGCACCCACTTTTCCAACGCCCACGGCCTCCCCGCGGCGGACCACTACTCCACCGCCTGGGACCTGGCCCAAATTACCCGCGCAGCCCTGGACTACCCGGAGTTTTTGTCCTATGCCGGCCGCCCCAGCTACACCATCCCCGCTTCCCCCACCAACCGGGCCTACAGCTTTGGACACCTGAACCACGCCCTGACCCTGGGCAGCGGCTCCTTTGACCGCCGGGCCATCGCCGGCAAGACCGGCTGGACCCGCTCCGCCGGCAGCTGCCTGATGACGGTGGCGGAGCAAAACGGGGTGCGGCTCATCGCCGTCATCCTCAAGGAGGACAGCCAGGCCAGCGGCGGGAACATCTACCGGGACACCAAGGCCCTTTTCGATTACGGCTTTTCCGCCTTCCGGCCGGTGACGGTGCCCCTGGTGGGGAAATCCCTGCCCGTTTTCCTGGAGGAGGGGGGACAGGAGTACAGCCTTGCCGTCCCCGGCGGCACGTGGCAGGTGCTGGTGCCCCTCTCCCTGACGGCGGAGGAGCTGACCCTGGAGGTTTCCGCCCCGGCCCAGGGAGCGCTCCAGGAGGGGGGGAGCCTTTGGGGGGAGGTGCTCCTTCTGGAGAAGAGCACCAAAAAAATGCTGCTGCGGGCCGGCAGAGTGCCCCTAAGCGGGCAGATTATGGCCCTGGAGCCTTTGGGGCCTTCGGCTGCGACGCTGGAGGTGGCGCGGGATGAGGAAAGGGACCGGGGGGATATTCCCCTGGCGGTGGGGGCTTCCCTGCTGCTGGTGCTGCTTCTGGCGGCCGCCAACCGGAAAAACCGGGAGCTGGTGCCGCCTGCCGGTCCTTTGACCCAGGAGGAAAAGGAGCAGGGACATCCGGCGGAGGAAGAGGCGGCGTCCCTCTGCCAGATGTGATTAAGGGGGAAGGGGGAGAAAGGCGTGGATAAGCTGGGAGGGGTCTTCCTGTTTGGTGTTGCCTTTGCAGTGATGATTGCCGGGATGGGGACAGGGGCCTGGCTGCTGGTAAAGCTGGTGTCCGCCCTGGGTTGGCTGCGCCTGTCCCCGGAGGAACGGGAGAGGCAGGCGGCTGCCGCCCGGCACCCCTTTGCAAAAGTCTCTCTTCGGGGCAAGGCCGCCTGGCTGATCTGCTGCCTGGAGCAGGCTCTTCTGGCCTGGGGGTTGGACGCCGAAGAGGGTGAGCCGGGGAGCTGGTACCCCGTCCTGGCCCTGCTGTGGAAGCTTCCGGAGCTGCCGGAGGAGTGTCTGGAGGACTGGCTGGGCCAGGCCGGGGATATCCTCCCCAGCAACCTCCTTTCCCCCAGCCCGGACCTTGCTCCCCGGCCCCAGGGCGGACAAGTGCGCCTGGCCGCTGCCCTTTACCGTGAGGCCGGTTCCAAGATGGCCCTGTTGGGCCCCCTGGTGGAGCTGCCGGTCCGCCTGGTCCGGGAAAACCGGGAGGAGCCTGGTCTCCATCCGGAGCTGGCCCTGGCCCTCCTGGATGAGGCAAAGGAGCTGCTGGAGAGCTACGGCGTCCCCCAGCCTCCGGCGGATATCCGGGACTTTCTGCTGGGCCAGCGCTCCCCCGGCATGGGGGAGCGCTTTGTGGGGCGGCAGTGCTCCCAGGGGTTTGTGGGGTGGTGAATTACCCCCTGTTCCCCTCTGTTCTTTTCCTGCGGGATATGCTATACTAAACCTGTACTACTACGAAACGAGAGGGAACCGCCTTGCAAATAACGCTGGAAAATATTGGGAAGTCCTTTGGCAGCGACCTCATCTTCCGGGAGGTCACCGCCCGCATCGAGGACAGGGACCGCATCGGCCTGGTGGGTATCAATGGAGCGGGGAAGACCACCCTGCTGAATATCATCACCGGGGAGCTTCTGCCGGATGAGGGGACGGTGGTCCGGGGGAGTGGCCTTTCCATCGGCTACCAGAGGCAGAACGCCGGCCTCCAAAAGGGGAATTCTATCCTGGAGGAGATGCGCTCCGTCTTTGCCGATGTCTACGAGCTGGAAGAAAAAATGCAGGAAACCGCGGAGAAAATGGCGAAGGAGCCGAAGAATATTGCCCTGGGAGAGCGTTATAGAGAATTGGAGGACGCGTTTTTGGCCAGGGACGGCTACCAGGTCCAGGTGAAAATCAATACCGTCCTCACCGGTATGGGCTTTGCGGAGCATGGCTTTGATAAGCAGATTGATAAGCTCAGCGGGGGGGAGCAGACCCGCCTTGCCATCGCCAAGCTCCTGCTGGAGCAGCCCAGCCTCCTCATCCTGGACGAGCCCACCAACCACCTGGATTTTGGAACCTTGGGGTGGCTGGAGGATTACCTCGCCTCCTACAAGGGGGCGCTGCTGGTGGTCTCCCACGACCGGTACTTTTTGGACCGGCTTTGCAGCAAAATCTGGGAGATGGAGTACGGGGAGCTGTCAGTTTTTCCGGGGAATTATACCCGGTATATCCAGCTGCGGGACGAGCGCAACACCCGGCAGCAGAAGCTCTACGAGGCCCAGCAGGCCCAGATTG
>WSMP01000008.1:0-14216 GCA_013316495.1 Angelakisella sp. | reverse complement strand
GGACGAGCGCAACACCCGGCAGCAGAAGCTCTACGAGGCCCAGCAGGCCCAGATTGCAAAGCTCCAGGAATATGTGGATAAAAACCTGGTTCGGGCCTCCACCACCAAAATGGCCCAAAGCCGCCGCCGGATGATTGAAAGGCTGGAGGAAGCGCCGGCCGAAAAACCCAAGGCCCGGATGAAGCCTCCCATTATCCACCTGAACGAATATGCCGCCGAGCCGGTGAAGGACGTCCTCCTGGTGGAGGATTTAGATGTATCGGTGGGGGAAGGGGAGAAGCGAAGGACCCTCCTCCAGGGGGTGGAGCTGGCAGTGGAGCGTGGGGACAAGATTGCCATTATCGGCGGCAACGGCACCGGCAAGAGCACCCTTTTAAAATGCCTGCTGGGCAAGCTGCCGGTGGAGCCAAAGGCCCGCGTCACCTGGGGCCGGGGGGTGAAGGCCTCCTACTACGACCAGGGGAGCGAGCATCTGGATGGAAACCTGACGGTGCTGGATACCCTTTGGGAGGCATATCCCCGCAGCTACGAGACCCCGCTGCGGAATATGCTGGGGGCCATGGGCCTTAAGGGGGAGGATGTCTTCAAGCGGGTAAGCCAGCTTTCCGGCGGGGAAAAGGCCCGGCTGAAGCTGGCAGTCATCTGCCTTGCAAAGTCCAACGTCCTCATCCTGGACGAGCCCACCAACCACCTGGACCTGGGCACCAAGGAGGTGCTGGAAAAGGCCCTGCTGGAGTTCACCGGCACCCTGATTATGGTCTCCCACGACCGGTATCTTTTGGACCGCATCCCCACCCGCGTCATAGAACTGGAGGGAGGGACGCTGCGCCAGTACAAGGGCCGGTACAGCGATTATCTGCGCCAGTCGGCCAAAAACCCCCAGCCCCAGCGGGAGGAAAAGGCGGAGAAAAAGAGTCAGGAAAGCGCCTACACCAAGGGGAAGGAGCAGCGCCGGGCCGACGCCCAGCGCCGCCGGGAATACGCCGAGGTGGAAAAGCTGGTGACCCAGCTGGAGCGGGAGGTGTGGAGCCTGGAGCAGCAGATCGCCTCCCCGGAAGCGGCGGCGGACTACCTCCTCCTCCAGGAGCTCTGCGCCCAGGCGGAGGAAAAGCGGGACGCCCTCAGCAAGGCGGAGGACCGCTGGCTGGAGCTTTCGGAGGAATAGGCCCCGGCATAAAACACCCCCATACGAACGAAAAAGAGGAGATGAGCCATCGTTGAAGAAGATTGATTGGAACAACAAATATACAACCATCGCCGTCTACGTCTTTTTGGTGGTAGCGGCCTGCCTGCTGTTTTACGCCGCGGTAGATCAGTTTGACGTAATATGGGAATTCTTCCGCACCATCGTAAGGTATTTGCTGCCGTTTATCTACGGCTTTGTTCTGGCCTATATCCTCTCCCCCCTGGTGCGGCGGATGGAGGCCCCCCTGCGGAAGAGCGGGCGCCTTTCCCTAAAAGCCTGCCGCGGCCTGGCAATGGCGGGGAGCTATCTGCTGGTGGCGGCGGCCCTGAGCATTTTCGGGATGGTGGTGCTGCCGGTGCTGGTGGAAAGCGCCGCCCAGCTGGTGGGGAACGTCCGGTTTTACACCGAGCGCCTCAACGAGCTGATTAACCAGCTGATCACCTATATTCCCGACGAGACCCTTTCCAAAGAGGTGCAGACCGCCCTCACCCAGGTCTTTAACCTTCTGTACGAGTTTATCGCCACCTTCCTCACCCAGGTGGTGTCGGTGGCCACCAAGATTGCCAGCTCGGTCATCGAGGTGGTGATGGGGGTGATTATCTCCGTCTATATGCTTTCGGATAAGGAAAAGCTCATCGCCCAGCTGAAAAAAATACTTTCGGCCTTCCTCCCCAAGCGGGTGATGGACGAGGTGCTGCGGGTAGCCCACGACAGCAACCAGAAGTTCAGCGGCTTTATCACCGGCAAGATTATTGATTCCACAATTATCGGCATTATCTGCGCCCTGGGGATGCTCTTCTTCAAGATGCCCTTTGTGGCGCTGGTTAGCCTCATTGTAGGCATCACCAACGTCATCCCCTACTTTGGCCCCTTTATCGGGGCGGTGCCGGGGGTGATACTGGTTCTCATCGGCGGGGATATTACCCAGGCCATCCTCTTTGGGGTCTTTATTCTGGGCCTCCAGCAGTTTGACGGCAACATCCTGGGTCCCGCCATTCTGGGGCAGTCCACCGGGCTTTCCGCCATGTGGGTGGTGTTTGCCATCCTCCTTTTCGGCGGGCTGTACGGCTTTGTGGGGATGCTCATCGGGGTGCCCCTGCTGGCGGTGATGTTCGGCGTTTTGCGGAGCATCGTCAACGGCCTGCTGCGCCGGAAGGGGATGTCCACCGACGCGCGGGACTACGCCTCCGACCAGCACCCCATCCCGTAACGCCATGGATATTCCCCGGTATATGCAGGAAAACCACGGCATCACCCTTTCCCAGCAGCAAAGGGCGGCTATGGAGGCGGTCTCCGGCGACGTTCTTCTGCTGGCGGTGCCTGGGGCGGGGAAGACCACCGTCCTCACGGCGCGTATCGCGAACCTTTTGGCAAACCACGGCGCGGATCCCCGCAGAATCCTTACCCTCACCTTCAGCCGGGAGGGAGCCAGGGACATGGCCCGGCGGTGGGAGCGGCTTTTTGGGGGCCTTTTTCCCCGTGACCCGGCCTTTTCCACCATCCACAGCTTTTGCCTGCGGCTGCTGGAGGAGTACGCGGCGGGGCGGGGGAGCCGCCTGCCGGAGCTTTTAGAGGGTGGAGCGCAGCGGGGCAGGAAGGAAAGGCTGCTGGGGGAGGTGTACCGGGAAATCACTGGGGAGTACGCCTCGGACGAGGTCCTGAGCCGGGCGGCCAACGCGGTTGGCTACTGCGTCAATATGCGCCTCACCGGCCGGGAGGAGGGAATTCCGGAGGGGGTTCCCCACCTGGCCCGCCTGCTGGAGCGCTACACCGCCCGCAAGCGGGAGGAGCAGCTGATGGACTTTGACGATATGCTGCTCTTCGCCTATACCGCCCTGGAACGGAGCCCCCTCCTTCGGGAGCGGGCCGCCGGGCGGTACGACTACATCCTGGTGGATGAGGCCCAGGATACCTCCCGCCTCCAGCACAGCATTCTGCACAGGCTGGAACGGGAGAATCTCTTTATGGTGGGGGACGAGGACCAAAGCATCTACGGCTTCCGGGGGGCGTGGCCCCAGGGCCTCCTCCGGTTCTTTGAGGAGCGGCCCCAGGGACGGCTTCTGAAGCTGGAGGAAAACTACCGCAGCACCGGCGCGGTGGTGTGCGCCGCCAGCCGCCTTATTGCCCAAAACCGCCAGCGGTATTCCAAGACGGTTTTTACCCGCCGTCCGGAAGGGGAGCCGGTGCACATCCTCCGGGAGCTGAACCACGGGGAGGAATACAGCCGCATTGCGGAGCTGCTGGAGCGGGTGCCGCCGGAGCGCACCTGCGCCGTCCTCTACCGCACCGGCTACACCGGCATCGGCCTGGGGTGGACGCTGCGCCGCCGGGGCATCCCCTTCTTTTCCCGCGAGAGCCGCTTGGGCTACCGCTCCGACGCCATCACGCGGGAGGTGACGAACCTCCTTCGCCTTGCACAAAATCCGGGGGACCAGGAGGCATTCCGCCGCAGTTGGTTTCTCCTGCCATGCCGGATTTCCAAAAAGGCGGTGGAGCGGGCCCTGGCCGCCCAGCCGCGGGACCTTCTCCGGGAGGTGCTGGAGGAGGAATTTACCGGAAGGAACACTGGCCGGATTGTCTGGGTCCAGCGGGTGCTGGCCCGGATGGCGGGGCAGCCGCCCCTACGGCAGCTGGAGACCATCCTGGAGGAACTGGAGTATCTCCAGGTGCTGGACCACCGCTGCCAAAACAACTACGACCGGGGCAGCTACCTCCAAAAGCTCTCGGTGCTGCGGGACTTTGCAAAGGCCGCCCCGGATACCGCCACCTTTCTGGAAAGCCTCCAGGGGGCGGAGCGGGTGCTGGACAGTCCCCAGCGGAGAAATATCATCCTTTCATCGGTCCATTCCGCCAAGGGGCAGGAGTTTGACCAGGTGATAATCGCCGACGCCATCGAGGGGGTGTTTCCCATGGCGGACGCCCTCAGCTTCCATGCCGCCGGGGACCCCCGGCCCCTGGAGGAGGAGCGGCGGCTCTTTTACACTGCTATGACCAGGGCGCGGGAGCGCCTTACCATCTTTGCCCCCGCCACCTGCCTGGGGCAATCCCTCCTGCCGGCCCGTTTTTTGTACAGCGTCAGCGGGGCGGATGTCCCGGAGTTGGATGGGGTGCCCCTGGTCCCCGGCCTGCGGGTGGCCCACGCCTTCTACGGGGTGGGAGCGCTGGAACGGGCTGACCCGCTCCGGGGCGAGGCCGTTGTGTACTTCCTCCGCCAGGGGAAGAAGAAATTTACCCTGGAGGAGCTGCGCAACCCCATGGTTTTCCGCTTGTATTAAGGGTCGCTTCTCCGAAGTGGCCGGCGGAAAAATTTTTTCCAGGGGATTGACAAATTCTTATCTTCCCGGAATAATTAGAAGAGAGAAAGGCAGTCCGCCATTTTGGACGTTTACCCCAGGAAGGAGAAATGGATATGCGTGGGATGCAAACATCGGTACAGGATATTCGCCGCCGGATTTTTACCGAGGTGGCTAGGATGGGCTATGAGGGCGGGGATTATTCCCGCATCGAGGAGCTGCCCTATAAGATTGTCCCAGGGGAGGTGGCCCAATACCGGGAATCCATCTTCCTGGAGCGCGCCATTGTGGGGGAGCGGCTGCGCCTGGCTATGGGCCTGCCGCTGCGCCCCATGGACGAGCACGCCCCCCTTTCCATGGGGGTGAACGAAAGCGCCATTGCGGAAAAATACTACGAGCCGCCTCTTATCAATCTCATCAAGTTCGCCTGCCATGGCTGCCCGGAAAAGCAGTACCGGGTCACCGATTGCTGCCAGGGCTGTCTTGCCCACCCCTGCAGCGAAAGCTGCCCCAAGGATGCCATCCAGGTCCACCGCAGCGGCCAGTCGGTTATCGACCCGGAAAAGTGCATCCGCTGCGGCCGGTGCGCCGCCGCCTGCCCCTATGGGGCCATCATTAAGATGGAGCGCCCCTGCGCCGCCGCCTGCGGTATGGATGCCATCGGCACCGACGAGCAGGGGAAGGCGTCTATCGACCAGGATAAGTGCGTCTCCTGCGGAATGTGCCTGGTGAATTGCCCCTTTGGCGCCATCTCGGATAAGGGACAGATTTTCCAGCTCATCCAGTCCATCAAGCGGGGGGACCGGGTCATCGCCATTGTGGCCCCCGCCTTCATCGGCCAGTTTGGCCCCGCTCTCCCGCCGGAAAAGTTCGAGGCCGCCATGAAGCAGCTGGGCTTTGACAGTGTGGTGGAGGTGGCCATCGGCGCTGACCTTTGCACCATCGAGGAGGCCAAGGACTTCCTGCGGGCGGTGCCGGAGGAGCAGCCCTTTATGGCGACCTCCTGCTGCCCCTCCTGGTCGGTGATGGCGAAAAAGCTGTTCCCCACCATCTCCCACTGCATCTCCATGGCCATGACCCCCATGGTCCTCACCGCCCGGCTCCAGAAGAAGGAGCACAAGGGCTGCAAAATTGCCTTTATCGGCCCCTGCGCCTCCAAAAAGCTGGAGGCCAGCCGCCGCACCATCCGCAGCGACGTGGACTTTGTCCTCACCTTTGAGGAGCTGATGGGGATGTTTGAGGCCAAGGAAGTGGACTTCAGCCTCATCACAGAGGAAAAGCCCCTGGAGGAGGGCACCGGCGCCGGACGGGGCTTCGCCGTTGGAGGCGGGGTAGCCAAGGCGGTGGCCGACGTCATCCACGAAATGGACCCGGAGCGGGAGGTGAAAATCGCCAGCGCCCAGGGCCTGGCGGAGTGCAAAAAGCTGCTGGCAATGGCCAGGGCCGGAAAGTACAACGGCTACCTCCTGGAGGGGATGGCCTGCCCCGGCGGGTGCGTGGCCGGAGCCGGAACCCTTCAGCCCATCAATAAATCCTCCGCCACGGTGGTGAAATACGCCAAGGAGGCGAAGCTCCAAAGGGCCAGCGACTCCAAGTATGACATCACCCTCAGCCTTTTGAGCGACTGACAGGGCAGAAAAGAAAATTTTTTGTCGGGATGTGAAGTAATTCCCTCCCTTTCGTCGTACTATTATGTAGAGAAGAAATTACAGGAAGGGAGGGGCTCTTCATGCGGGATATTTACATCGTCACCAGCCAGACGGGAACAAGGTTTTCCCGGTTTTTGCACCTCTTTAACCGCACCCCCTATAACCACGCCTCCATCGCTCTGGATGGGGAGCTCCGGGAGCTGTACAGCTTTGGCCGCCAGTGCCTTTGGATGCCCATTGCCAGCGGCTTTGTGCGGGAGACCCCAGGCCGGGGAATCTACCGCCGCTATAAGGACACGCAGTGCGCTGTCTACCGGGTGCGGGTAAGCGAGGAGCAGTACCGCCTCCTGGGGGATTCCATTCACCGCTTTGAAGAGGAGGAATGGGCCTACCGGTACAATTTCCTGGGGCTCTTCACCATGATGGCGGGGATTCCCTTCCACCGCCGCCATCACTTTGTCTGCTCCCAGTTTGTGGCCTATGTCCTGTGGGAAAGCGGCATTTGGAGCCTGGAGAAGGACATCTCCCTGGCCCGCCCCCAGGACTTTGTCCAAATTGCCGGCGCCCAGCTGGTTTACCAGGGCCGCCTTAACGAGTGCGGCGACCTGCGCCCCCGGCTACTGCCCCTGCCGAAGATTCCGGCATAGGGATTTTGGGAAGAGGGACCTCCAACTATCTACATATGAAAAAAGACCCAAAGGGTACAGCGGCTGGTCCGCTCTCCTTTGGGTCTTTTTGTGTCTTCTTCTGGCTTTGCCGGGGGAGCCTCTATGGGCAATATTTTCCCAAAAGGCCTGCACAGAGTTTGCTTGAAAAGATACAGTCAGGGATAAAACGGCCCGCCGCAATATAAACTTGCCAAGAAATGTGGAAATCATTGACAAAAAGGCGGTTTATCCACTATACTGGTGATAGTATAGTGGTGGCCGTCCTTTGTGGCAAGGGGCACAATTCAGTTGCACAGCTGTAAAAAAGATTTTGAGGTGCAGAGAGATGAAGAGTATCCGCAAGAAAATCACCGTATGCCTGATGGCAACCGTTGTTACCGCCCTGGTCTTGGTAGGCACGGTCAGTATTACGCTTAACTACAAAAACACGGTTTCCACAGTGGACCGCATGTTAAGCGAAACCGCTGTTTTGGCGGCGGCGCGCATCAGCCAGGAGCTGACGGCCTACAAGAATGTAGCCATGGACACGGGCTACGTTCCGCAGTTGTCCGACTCCACCGTGCCGGTGGAGGAAAAACGCGCCATAATGGATGAGCGCATCCGGATGCACGGCTTCCAGCGGGGCAACATCGTCGGCGCCAACGGCATCAGCATTTTTGACGGCAACGACTACTCCAGCCGGGAATACGTCCAGCAGGCGATGAAGGGCAATGTCTATGTGTCCGAGCCCTTGGTCAGCAAGGTGACGGGAGAGCTGTCCATCATGGTGGCTGCGCCTATCTACGCCGGCGGCAGCCAGAACGGGCGAATTGCAGGGGTTGTCTATTTTGTCCCTCCGGAGACCTTCCTCAATGATATTGTCTCCTCCATCCAGGTCAGCGAAAACTGCCGGGCTTACATGATCAACAAGTCTGGTGATACCATCGCCGACACCACCCTGGAAACAATCACGACCCAGAATATTGAGCGGGAGGCGCAGGCAGACGCGTCCCTCAGCAAACTGGCTGCTATCCACGCCGAGATGCGCCAGGGGAAGAGCGGTTTTGACGATTATAACACTCCCGAAGGCCCCCGGTATACGGCCTATGCCCCGGTAGCCGGCACAGATGGCTGGAGCGTTGCCATTACCGCCATGAAGAAGGATTATCTAACCGATACATACGTTGGGATGTTTCTGAATGTGCTGGTTGTAATTGGGGCCAGCCTGGCCTCGATTATAGTGGCGGTAAAGCTGTCCAACAACATCAGCATTCCTATGCGGGCCTGCGCCGAGCGCATGAAGCTGCTGGTGGAAGGGGATTTGTCCTCTCCCGTTCCCCAGGCCACCGGCCGGGATGAGACGGCGGAATTGACCCGCTCCACGGCGGAGATGATACAGGGCCTGAACGCCATCATCAACGACATCGCCCACGTCCTTACCGAAATAGCCAATCAAAATTTGGATGTCCGTTCGGCAAACCGTGAAGCCTATATAGGTGATTTCCAAAGCATCCTTACCTCGATGCGCACCCTGAAGCGAAAGCTGAGCGGCACCATGCGGCAGATAAACTCCTCCGCCGGGGAGGTCTCCTCCGCCAGCGGCCAGGTTTCCTCCGGCGCCCAGAGCTTGAGCGGAGGCTCCATGGAGCAGGCCAGCTCGGTGGAGGAGCTAGCGGCTACCATCGCCGATATCTCCAACAGCGCGAAGCAGACCGCTGCCGCCGCCAAGGGGGCGGGGGAATTTGTCGGCCAGGCGGATACGCAGCTTAGTACCAGCGTGAGCTATGTGAAGGATTTGAACGCCGCGATGGAGAAAATCCTGCGCTCCTCCGAGGAAATTTCCAAAATCATCGCTGCCATTGAAAATATCGCTTTCCAAACCAACATTCTGGCCCTCAACGCCGCGGTGGAGGCCGCCAGAGCCGGAGCTGCCGGCAAGGGCTTCGCCGTTGTAGCCGATGAGGTCCGCAACCTGGCATCCAAGTCGGATGAAGCGGCCAAGTCCACCAAGGACCTGATTGAAGGCTCCATTGCCGCCGTCACCGAGGGCAGCCAGGTGGTGGAAAAGGTCACCGCTTCCCTGGAGCAGACCAGCGTCTACGCCGGAAGCGTCGTCACCCAGATGAACATTGTGGTGTCGGCAGTGGAGAACCAGACCTTGGCTATCTCCCAGGTTACCGATGGCATCGACCAGATTTCCTCGGTGGTGCAGACCAACTCCGCCACCGCTCAGGAAAGCGCCGCCGCCAGCGAGGAGCTTTCCGCCGAGGCGGAAAGCCTGAAGCGCCTGGTGGAGCAGTTCATCCTGGCTACCGATTAAGGGACAGGGAACTTGCGCCCGTTGGAGGGCTGCATGAAAGACAGTTGCAGAAACTAATTACATGAAAGTAAAAACCGCTCCAATGGGGCGGTTTTTCTGCTGTTCGTTTGCAATCCCATCCCCGGTGGTTTATAATAATACCAGAAAATCCCCAGGAAAGGAGCTTTTCGCCATGGCGGTGGATCTTACCCATTGCACCCTCTGTCCGCGGGAATGCGGGGCGGACCGCACCCAAAAGCAGGGCCGTTGCGGAGCCGGGATGCTGCCCAGGCTGGCCAGGGCGGCCCTCCACCGGTGGGAGGAGCCCTGCATCAGCGGCAGCGAGCCGGAGCGGGGCTCCGGGACGGTGTTCTTTTCCGGCTGTCCCCTGGGATGCCGCTTCTGCCAGAATGCCCCTATCAGCCTGGAAAACTTCGGGCGGGAGGTCACGGTTTCCCGCCTGGGGGAGATTTTCCTGGAGCTTCAGGAGCAGGGGGCCTGGAACCTGAACCTGGTAAGCGCCGCCCAGTATCTCCCACAAGTTGTTGAGGCCCTGGATCTGGTCCGGGGGCGGCTGGGGATTCCGGTGGTTTACAATTCCGGCGGGTACGAGAAGGTGGAATCCCTGCGCCTCCTGGAAGGGTATGTGGATATCTACCTTCCGGACCTGAAGTTTATGGACCCTGCCCTTGGAACAGACTGCGCCGACGCCCCGGATTATTTTGCGGTGGCCTCCGCCGCCATCCTGGAGATGGTCCGCCAAACCGGCTCACTGCAAATGGGGGAGGATGGGATGCTCCGCCGGGGGGTCATCGTCCGGCATTTGGTGCTGCCAGGGGAGCGGAGGGATTCGGAGCGGCTGCTGCGGTGGCTGGCGCAGGCAGTCCCGGTGGAAGATATCTTCCTCAGTCTTATGAGCCAGTACACCCCCTGCCGCCCTATGGAGAGAAAAGCCCTGAACCGCCGCCTTTCCACCTTCGAGTACAACTGGGTGCGGGACATCGCCCAGGGGCTTGGCTTTTCCGGCTTCGGCCAGGAGCGCAGCTCCGCCAGGGAGGAGTACACCCCGCCCTTTGACCTTACGGGAGTATGACAGAAAAAAGGAGGAGCTGCCATGAAGCCCCAGCCCGGCGATGTTTTCTGTGTCTATAACCGCGCCCTGGAGCAGTACACCGCCTGCCAGGTCACCAAGGTGAAGGAGAAAGGGGTGGTGGTCCTCATCCTGGATTGGACCGGAGAAAAGCCCCTGTCCCCAGGGGGACTGGCCGGGTTAAAGCCCTTCTGCCTGGACTTTTTGTTCTGGCAGGGGCGATACGATCTGACCAATGTCCCGCCGGAGGTGCCGGGGAACTACATCCATGTGGGGAACATCCCGCCCCTGGTGGAGGAGGACTCCCGCTCCTACAGCGGTTGGGACGGGGGCTATAGCGTCGCCCGCCAGCGGTGGTGGGAGAGCATCCCGGAGGAGCGGCGGCGGGCCTTCAAGGCGGCGGCCGCCAGCCAGAGGATGGTGGAGATTGGGGGGCAGCCGGTGAAGGAATGCACCTCCAAGATCCAGGATGCCCTTACCCCCTTTGGGGACTGCCGGGAGCTGCGGCCTCTCCGGTGTCTCACCACCCTGGAGTGCAAGCAGTGGCACCCCGGCCTGATGGATTACCTGCGGGAGGAGCCCCTCCTTATGGAGCTGCGGCTGGAGGGCCACGGACAGAAGCGGCTGGACCTGCGGGGGAGCGGTGTCCAGCGGCTCCTTCTGGAGCCGGATGGCCTGGAGGAGCTGTGGCTGGGGGAGAAGACCAGCAGCCTTCTCTGGCTGGGGGAGGAGAAACGCCCCTGCGTCATACACGCCCCAGGGGAAGGAGTAGGGATGGGCCTTAGCTTTAAGGGGAAGGTGACGTTCCATCCGGAGCTCCCCGCCCTCGCCTCGGTGAGCTGCAACAGCCTGGAGGAGCTGGACCTTTTGGAGCTGCACAGGTGGCATCCCCGCCTGCGCTCGCTGCGGCTGTGGGGGAAGCCGGGGTATCTGCAAAACTTCCGGGAGCTGAAAAAATTCCAGGAGCTGGAGACCTTCACCACCGTGGACCTCTTCGGCTTCACTGGGGAGGAGATTCCGAAGCCGGAGGAGTTGCCCCGCCTCACCTGGTTTTGGATGTCCAGCCTGCCGGAGGAGGCCGCCAAAACCGCCAAACGCCTGTACAAAAAGCGGGAGGGGCTGGACCTGTGGATAACCAAGGGGCGAAAGCCGGAGTGGCTGGCGGAAAACCTGAACAACCCCTTCCGCCACTGGGATGGGATGGAAGGAGTACCGGCCAGCTCCGCCAAACGGGCCGCCAATCTCTATAAAAATCTGCGAAAAGAGCTGTTTTCCCTGGCCAAGGAGGGGGCGGAGGATGCCCAAGCCCAGGCGCAGGCCGCCGTCGCCGCCTTTGTGAAGCCCTTTAACCGGATGCGGTTTATCGAAACAGAGGAGCGGGAGGACATCTATACCGCCCTTTGCGGTCTTTTGGAGGAGCTGCCAAAGGGCGCCCTGAAGCGGCAGGCTTTGCTGGATGTCTTCGAGGAGGAGCGGGATTTTTGAAAGAAAAATGCCCGGCAGGGGAGCAAACAGCTTCCTTGCCGGGCGCGCCGGTATTGCGGCAAACGCAGAGATGCAAACCGGCGTACCTTATCCTGCCCGCATTTTCGTGGATTATCACAAAAGGGGCAAATGAAATTTTGCTTGCAAAGGACGTCGGACTGTGCTATAATCATTAAGCTATATCTCGCTGGGTACGCCGGGGGAGGGGCTGCGCCCCAGTAGGACCCCGCCGGACAGCGGCCTTGTGCCATGTCCTGTTTCTTTTTGTAATAGCCCGGCAATTGTTGGGAGCCGCCCCGAATTCTCTTTGGGGAAGGGCGCAGGCTCCACAAAATTTCGGAGGTGCTTTATGAGCGCAATTGAGATGATCGGCGCGGTTTTGATGATCGCCGTCAGCATCGTGGTTACCGTTATTATCATGTTCCAGAATCCCAAAGGGGATGGCCTTTCCTCCCTGGCTGGGGGCAGTTCCTTTATGAGCGGAGTCCAGGACCGCAGCATCGACGCGAAGCTGAACCGGCTGATCCGGGTGCTGGCGGTGGCCTTCTTTGTGGTCACCATTGCGGTGTATGCCTTTGGCATCTATCTCTAAGAAAAACCGTTCACCCATAAACCACCCTCGGTCTGCGGCCGGGGGTGGTTTTCTGTCCGGCATAGTCCAACCTGGGGCGGAAATATGATAGAAAGCAGAAGCCCCGGCCCTCTCCGGGGGGGAGAGAGCCGGGACGCCTCTTTCAGAGCCGGGAGAGTTTAGCAGCAGCCACAGCCGCAGTCGTTGTTCTGGGGGACCTCGCAGCCGCAGCCACAGCCGCGGTTACGGCTGAAGTTGCAGTTGGTAGCCAGGAACCAAACGATGATGAGCAGGATCAGGGTGTCCTCGTCCAGACCCAGAAAGCCTCTGTTGCATCCGCAGTTACACATAATGTCGCTCCATTTCTCCGTGCTACTCGTTATTTTGGACCTGCCCGCCAGGCTGCACGGACGGCGGTGGCCCAACCCAGACGCCGCGGGACCTCTCTGCACCCGTTTTCCCTGGGTTCAACCCATACTATGACTGCCCCATAAAGTTGGTGACAGCGAATAAAAAAGTAGGAGCCGTCCAATGCTAACGGTGTATGAAAGTCACAATCAACGGACGGGAGAGCTGATCCTATGTATAAATTTACCGGTTTTAGTACCAAGGCCAACAACGCCATCAACCTGGCACTCCTTTCGGCGGAGCAGATGGGCCACACCTATGTGGGCAGCGAGCATCTTCTTTTGGGACTGCTGCGGGAAAGCACCGGCGTGGCCGCCATGCTTATGACCCAGAAGGGCCTGCGGTACGATGAGGCGATGTCCCAGGTGGAAGGAATGGTGGGGAAGGGGATCCTCTCCGCCCTCACCCCTGGGGACCTCAGCGTCCGGTGCAAGCGCATCCTGGAAAACGCCCTTTTGGAGGCCCGCATCTCCGGCCAGACCCTGGCGGGGACCGAGCATATCCTCCTCACCCTGCTTCACGAGCCGGATTGCACCGCGATGCGGGTGCTGGGGGAGTGCAAAGCGGACTGCGCCGGGCTGGAAAAGGTGCTGCGGGAGATGATTTCCGCCGACCTGCGGGAGCCGCCGGAGCGCAGCCGCAGCCGGCAGCCCCAGGCCCAGGGACGGGGACAGCCCCGGCCGCCGGCACGCACAAACAATCTGGAAAAATTTGGACGGGATCTCACCGACCTGGCCCGGATGGGCCGCCTGGACCCGGTTATCGGCCGGGAGAAGGAGATCCAGCGGGTGATTCAAATCCTTTCCCGGCGCACCAAAAATAACCCCTGCCTCATCGGGGAAACCGGGGTGGGGAAGACCGCCATTGTGGAGGGGCTGGCCCAGCGCATTGCGGCGGGAACCGTTCCGGGGGACCTGCGCTCCTGCCGGGTGGTGAGCCTGGACATGACCTCCATGGTGGCGGGGACCAAGTACCGGGGGGACTTTGAGGAGCGCATCCGGGCCACTATAGAGGAGGTGCTGGCGGCAGGAAATGTCATCCTGTTTATTGATGAGCTGCACACCATCATGGGGGTGGGGGCGGCGGAAGGAGCGGTGGACGCCGCCAATATCCTAAAGCCTCAGCTGGCCAGGGGGGAGCTCCAGCTCATCGGGGCCACCACCATCGGGGAGTTTCGCCGCACCATCGAAAAGGACGGCGCCCTGGAGCGGCGGTTCCAAAGCATCCTGGTGGAGGAGCCCACCCCGGAGGACGCGGAGGGGATTCTGCGGGGGCTGCGGGAGCGGTACGAGCGGCACCATGGGGTGCGTATCACCGATGAGGCCATCCACTCCGCCGTCTCCCTTTCCCGGCGGTATCTCACCGACCGTTACCTGCCGGATAAGGCCATCGACCTTATTGACGAGGCGGCTTCCCGCCTGCGCCTCCAGCAGCTGGAGCTGTCCCCCGGTCGCCGCTGTGCCGCCCCGGAGGTGGACCGCCAGGCGGTGGCGTCGGTAATCGCCCAAGCCACCGGCATCCGGGTGGAGCAGATGGAGGCGGAGGAGGCGAACCGCTGCCTGGACCTCTGCCAGCAGCTCCAGGGGAG
>WSMP01000082.1 GCA_013316495.1 Angelakisella sp. | reverse complement strand
TGTCCGCCGGAAAGCTCAAAAGGGCTTTTTTGCAGCTTCTCCTCCTTTAGGCCCACAAACCGGGCCGCCTGGCGCACCCGGCTGTCCACCTCCTCCGGGGAAAGGCCCATGTTGGTGGGACCAAAGGCGATATCGCTGTACACCGTCTCCCCAAAAAGCTGGTACTCCGGGTATTGGAATACCAGCCCTACCGCAAAGCGGAAGGAGCGGAGCTTCGCCTTATCCGCCCACAGGTCCTCCTCCCCAATGTATATCTTGCCAGAGGTGGGGGCCAAAAGGCCGTTAAAGTGCTGGATGAGGGTGGACTTGCCGCTGCCGGTGTGGCCGATGACCCCCACATAGGCCCCCTCCTCGATGGCGATGGAAACGTCCTCCACCGCCACCTTCCGGAAGGGGGTATTGGGGGAATAGGTGTGGGTGAGGTGCTCGGTTCTGATTGCTGTCATAGGCTATTTGTCCTCCTGATGGGCCTGGGTCGGCCGCCTTGTAGGCCGGCCGCCAAAACAGTACATTTTGTATATTGGATTTATTTCATAACTCCGGGTTATTCCCCTGGCGGTATTCCTCCCAGGCCTTCCGGGCCCTGCCGGTGAAGCTGAGGAGCAGCACCGCCCCATAGAGCAGCAGGCAAAGGGGATAGATAAGCAGGGCGCTGCCGGTAACTGCCACCGCCATCAGCCCCAGCACCGTCCCGGTGCCGCCGGTGGCAAGGCCCAAGGGACCGCCCCACCGCAGCCTCACCAGCGCCCCCAGGCAGATGGAGATGGCGATAAGCTGCTGAACCGGCATAAGGACCTCCCAAAAGGTGAGCCACCGCTCGTCCGTCGGGACAGGCAGCCCCCCCAGGTAGATGGTCATCATCACCGTGCCCAGCAGGGTGGCGATGATGGGAGCGGCCCAAAGCCAGATGCGGGCGAACTTATAGAGGGCGAAGGTGCAAAGGGCGGGAATCCCCGCAAAATAGACCGCCAGGAACACCTGCTGCATCAGCGCTCCCCTCCCTCTCCTAAAAGGCGGCAAAGCTCTTCGGAGCACTCCTCCTCGGTGATGATATCCTCCCGGACCGGGAGCCCCGCCTGGCGCAGGCTGTGCATCAGCTCGGTGACCTGGGGCACGTCCAGCCCCACCGCCTTCAGCTCCTCCACGCGGGAGAAGACCTCCCGCGGAAGGCCGTCCATCAGCAGCTTTCCCCGGTCCACCACCACCACCCGGTCGCACTGGGCGGCCTCGTCCATATAGTGGGTGATGAGGGCGATGGTGATGCCGTGCTCCCGGTTCAGATCCCGGAGGGTTTTCATCACCTCCGCCCGGCCGCGGGGATCCAGCATGGCGGTGGGCTCGTCCAGGACGATGCACCGGGGCCGCATGGCGATAACGCCGGCGATGGCGATGCGCTGCTTCTGCCCGCCGGAAAGCTGGTGGGGGGCGTGCTCCCGGTATTCGTACATCCCCACCGAGCGCAGGGCGTCGTCCACCCGCTGGCGGATTTCCGCCGGGGGGACCCCCATGTTTTCCAGGGCGAAGGCCACATCCTCCTCCACAATGGTGGCGACAATCTGGTTATCGGGGTTCTGGAAGACCATCCCCACCGTCTGGCGGATGTCGTAAAGCTTTTCCTCCTCGGCGGTGTCCATCCCCTCCACCACCACCCGCCCCTGCTGGGGCAGCAGAATGGCGTTAAAGTGCTTTGCCAGGGTGGACTTGCCGCTGCCGTTGTGTCCTAGCACAGCCAGAAACTCCCCCCGGCGCACCGTCAGGCTGATACCGTCCAGCACCAGAGGGCTTTCCGCCTCCTCCTCGTAGGAGAAGGAGACCCTGGTGGCTTCCATGATTGGTTCCATTTTAATCCTCCTGTCAACCCACAATCCAGCAGCCATCGCCGTCCCGGATCGTGATCGTCGCTTCAATGTTCTTGCCCCTGTCCCCAATAAGCCGCAGGCGGGTCATTCCCCCGGCGGCAGGGGAAAAGGTGTAGGGCTGCTCCTGTTCCCACAGCCGGATCACGGTCCCATCCGGGGAAACCAGCACCAGACCGGCCCTCCCCTGCCCCACGGTCATGGCGTGATCAATCGTCACCTTGTCCGTCGTCTCCGGGACGTTCCACAGGTCCTCCGCCCCGGTAAAACCGCCGCAGGTAAGGACAGCTGTCCCGTCGGACAGCGTGCGGGAGCGGTTCTCGGCGGTGTAGGCGGTGCACTTTGCCGCCCAGACATCGCTGTCAAACTTCACCGGAGCCATCGCCGCCCCCGCTCCCAAGGCCATTATTCCGATTCCTGCCGCCAGCAGGGTCAGGATCAGCGCCCCCAAAAGCAGCCGCTTTTTTCCTTTTCGCCTCACTGCTATCGTTTCCTCCCGTCATTCCATCCACTGGCCGCTCATCCTTGGGACGGTCAGTTCCACCGCCAGCTTCCCCTTGTCCCCAATGAGCCGCAGGCGGGTTTCCCCCTCCCCGGCGGTGAAGGTATAGGGGGAGCTTTGCTCCGAAAGGCGGGTAACGGTTTTGTCCGGGTGGACCAAAACCAGGTCCGCCTGGCCTTCCTCCACCTCCACCTGGTACTGAAGGGTAATCTCCTGGCTCCTCCCCTCCCCGTTGTAAAGGCGCCAGAGGGTTTTGGCCCCGGTAAAGCTGCCATAGTGCAGCTTCAGGGTGGAGCGGGAGCGAAAGCGGCGGCTGTATACAGCGCGGCTGCCACTGCACTCCGCCGCCCACTGGTCGCTGCCAAAGTCCACTTCACCGGCTCCATAGGCCGGTGGAGGCGCGCCTTTCTGGATAGCGTCTGCCATCACTCCCGCAAAAATCCAGACCGCCCCGGTGAAAAGCACCGGCAGGGCCACCAAGAGCCGCACCTTGGTCCGCCGGGACAGCCTCGGCTTACGGATCTCCGGGCCCTCTGGGGCATATTGCCATTCTTCATCGGGGAGCCTGCGGGTAAAAAACCACACCGGCAGCATCACAAGGCAGCCCAAGGCCAGGGCAGCGGCACCGCCTATCAGGGTCCAGGACAGATTCACAAGGCCATCTCCTTTCCCGTCTTTAGCTCCGGCTCCACAGCGCCGTGGCCCCGCAGGGCAGCACCATCCCGGTTTCCTCCACCGGCAGGCCTATCTCGCTGGAAGAAAGCCGCCCGCCGGGGTATCTTTCTCCCACTGTCACCCCCAAGATGTACTCCATCACCGAGGGGGAAAGGCCGGTGGTGTAGGAATTGACGGCGAAGAAGAGGGGCTGTTCCGTCAGCACCCCGGCGCAGAGGTGGATAAGATCATAGACGCTGTCCTCCAGTTTCCATATTTCGCCCCCTGGTCCCCGGCCGTAGGAGGGGGGATCCATAATAACGGCGTCGTACCGGCTGCCCCGGCGAAGCTCCCGCTCCACAAACTTGCGGCAGTCGTCCACAATCCACCGGATGGGCTTGTCCCCAAGGCCGGAGAGGGCCTGGTTCTCCCTGGCCCAGGCCACCATCCCCTTGCTGGCATCCACATGGCAGACGCTGGCCCCGGCGGCGGCGCAGGCCAGGGTGGCCCCGCCGGTGTAGGCGAAGAGGTTCAGCACCCGGATGGGTCTTCCCGCTTTTTGAATCAGCTCCCCAAAAAGCTCCCAGTTTACCGCCTGTTCCGGAAAAAGCCCGGTGTGCTTAAACCCGGTGGGGCTAATCTTAAAGCGCAGGCAGTCCCCATAGCCGATGGTCCAAAACTCCTGGATAGGCCGCCGGACCTCCCAGCTGCCGCCCCCCTTTTCGGAGCGGTGGTAGTGGGCATCCGCCTCCCCCCACCGCTGGGAGCGGGGGGTGTTCCAAATCACCTGGGGGTCGGGGCGGATGAGGGTCACCTTCCCCCACCGCTCCAGCTTCTCCCCGTCGCTGGCATCCAGCACCCCAAAGTCCCGCCAGCCCGTTGCCGCCCGCATCAGCTGAGGGTCTCCTGTATGGCCTTAACAATCCGGTGGGCAATGTCCGTTATCTGCTCCTGGCTGGGGCCCTCCACCATCACACGGATGAGGGGTTCGGTGCCGGAAGGGCGGATGAGCACCCGGCCCTCCCCCGCCAGCTCCTCCTCGCAGGCCCGGACAGCGGCGGAAATTTCCAGGCTTTCCGCCAAACCGGCCTTCATATCCACGGTGGCCTCCATATTCACCAGCACCTGGGGCAGGATGGTGATGACCTTGGTCAGCTGGCTAAGGGTCTTGCCGGTCTCCTTCATGGCCGCCATCAGCTGGATGGCGGAAAGCTGGCCGTCCCCGGTGGTCATATAGTCGGTGAAGATGATGTGCCCCGACTGCTCCCCACCGATGTTATACCCCTCTGCCAGCATCGTTTCCAGCACGTACCGGTCCCCCACCTTGGTGGTCTTTACGGTGATGCCGCTCTCCCTGGCGAAGTTCATAAAGCCGTAGTTGCTCATAACGGTGACCACGGCGGTATTTTGCCGGAGGCTCCCTTTGCGCTTCATCTCGGTGGCAAAAATGGCGATCATCTGGTCGCCATCCACCAGGGCCCCTGTTTCGTCCACCGCCAGGCACCGGTCGGCGTCCCCGTCGAAGGCCACCCCCAAGGCGTAGCCCCCCGCCTTTACCATCTCCCGCAGGCGGTGGATGTGGGTGGAGCCGCAGTCCTGGTTGACATTTACCCCATCCGGCTCCCGGCAGATAATATCAGCATTGGCCCCCAGCTGCTCAAAAAGCTCCCCGGCGGTGCGGCTGGCGCTGCCGTTGGCGCAGTCCACCAGCACCCGCATCCCGGCAAAGGGCTTTTCCCCTGGGACGGTGGCGGCGATATGCCGGACATACTCCTTTGCCAGCTCCTCCCGGCGGCTGTACCGGCCAATCTCCCCGGCCTCCGCCTTGTGCATGGGGATGGCGTCGTCCAGAATCATGTCCTCGATCTCCGCCTCTTCCCGGTCGGTGAGCTTATACCCCTTGGGGCCAAAGATTTTGATGCCGTTAAAGTGGAAGGGGTTATGGCTGGCGGAGATCATCACCCCGGCGTCCATCTGATGGGCCACCGTGAGGCAGGCCACCGCCGGGGTGGGCACCACCCCCAGGGAGACACAGTCCGCCCCGCCGGCACAAAGCCCCGCCGTCAGGGCGGCTTCTATCATATCCGAGGAAAGGCGGGTATCCTTGCCGATGAACACCTTGGGCTTCTTCCCCTCCCCCAGGCGCTCCCGCAGGACGGTAGCCAGGGCCTGCCCCACCTGGGCACTGCGCTGGATGGAGAGATCCCGGTTGGCGATGCCCCGGATGCCGTCGGTACCAAATAGTCTTCCCATAGTAAACTACCTCCGTATTAAGATTGATATGTTATCTTATGGCAAAGCCGGTTTTTTGTGAAAAACCGGGCTATCAATGCGCTAAAAACAGGATTTCGCCGCTGGAGAGCATGGAAAGGATGTGGGGAGGCCCCTGGAAAGAATCCTTCTCCTGCATCTTTTCCGGCAGTATCCTGATAAGGATCTCGTCCTCTGAAAGCCGTACCGGGATATTGAGTCCTTTTTCCCTGCCGGTTTCCGACTTTACCACCGTTCGGGTTATGACCTTTTTTTCAAACTGGATATCCCCACCTACGGCAGGATCCCAGACCGCCTGGTAGTAACGTATCTCCTTGTCCGAGTCGTAGGACCACCCCTCCTCCGTGTACCAAGAGAATTCGGTGGCCTCTATCACAAAGCTGCCGTTATCCTGTATCTCCGACAAATAGACGCTTTCGAAGGTATCTCTTGCATTCCAGTCCAGGTCCTCGTCTCTGCCGCGCTTGGTGCGGATCAGCGGTCCCTCCATCAGGGTCTTGTTCATGTCGGTATCCATATCGTAGGCCACCAACCGGAATATCCCCTGCTCCGGGTCCTCGTCGATGTAATACATGACGCCGTTTACCAGCCGGCTGGCCATCCCGCCGTTTTCCGCCGGTGTACAGGACAGCAGCTTTCCGGTGCCGATATCCCAGGTGAGCCATTCCCAGCCCCTTTCCGCAGTGGGAAAGCGGCAGAGGATGGTCCCCTCCTCCCGCAAAACCCTGCAATCGAGCCTCCAATCCAGAGATTTCTCGTCAGGCTCCGGGCATTCCGGTAACCAAAAGCGGGCGGTCACCGTTCCATCCTCCTCAATATCGTAGAAGTGAAAGTGCCCTTTCCCTTGCGTTCCTTCAAAGCAGGGCCGAGCATGGCAGAAGGTGTTTTCGTCCACAAAGCAGTAATCGGCCCCATACCAGGGGAACCAGTGGCTTTCCGTCCAGGCCCTGTAAGGCTCCTCCATGGTCCGGGAGAGGTTCACCAGACAGTCCTCTTCTATGTTGTAGAGGGACAGGGCCATTACCTCCGGGCCTGGCGCCCCGTCCCAGCTGGAAAGGAGCACCCGGTTCCCCGATGGACTGATATCTTCTACCTCTCGGCCGTTCCAGAAATCCTGTTCCCGCACGGTGCGGATGGCCCCGGTCTCCGGCTCCATGGCGTAGAGGGTAAGGCGGTTATCCCCTTGGTAATACATTCTTCCCCCCGCCAGCCACCCCGGCTTTTCCGGGTCCTCCTGGGGGAGGACCCTGCCCACCGGCGGAGGCTCCAAGGCAGGGCGGCCCGCCACCTGGGAAAGGATCGGCTCCGGCTCCGTCAGGGAGGAACTTGCCGGAGGCTCCGGCGGCGGGAGAGAACTTTCCGGTATACTGGGATTTTCTGCTCCTTTGCACCCCGCCAGCAGGCAGAGGGCCAGGAAAAAAGCGAACAACCGCTTTCCAGTCACCTTCGCCCCTCCCCTCTCTGTCCACCACTGGGAACCCATTCCCCCAACCACCCTTGGCTTCGCGCCAATTTGCCCTTGCATCCGCTGTTCTTTTTTCGCTTCATTTTTTCTTGCGAAAGAAAAAATGAAGCGGGGGTGCAGGGGGCGGAACCCCTGCTCTCTTACAGGCTCATCTGCAAGGAATTCCCGCCGCCGGGCACCGGCAGGCCCAAATGCTGGTAGGCCTTCTGGGTGACACAGCGGCCGCGGGCGGTGCGGGAAAGAAATCCCTCCTGCATTAGATAAGGCTCATAAACGTCCTCGATGGTCACCGATTCCTCCCCCACGGCGGCGGCCAGGGTGTCGAGGCCCACTGGACCCCCGGCGTAGGACTGGATGATGGTGGACAAAATCCGCCGGTCAATGGCGTCCAGCCCCAGGTAATCCACCTCCAGGCGGTCCAGGGCTGCGGCGGCCAGCTCCGCTGTTATATCCCCGTTTCCCATCACCTGGGGAAAGGCCCTTCCGCCCGCTCCATTCGCATCGACCTGCCCCGGTTCACC
>WSMP01000081.1 GCA_013316495.1 Angelakisella sp. | reverse complement strand
GGGAGGAACAGGTGGTGGGGGGACAGAAAATCACCACCCTCCATTCCCGCGTGAAGCTCACCCCCAGCCAACAGAACCAGCTGATTCGCCAGGACCCGGAGATTCCCCAGCTGCTGGAGCTTTTGCAGGAGGTGCTCAGCCGCCCCCTCACCCCCTACGAGACCGAGGGCTTTCTTTACCTTTACAGCGGGCTGCGCCTTTCCGCCAGCTACCTGCTGCTGGCGGCCCAGTACAGCCGGGAGATTGGCAAGGACAGCATCCGGCAGATAGAACGGCTGGTCACCGGCTGGGTGGAAAAAGGGGTGGAGACCTATGAGCAGGCGGAGGCGGAGATTCAGCGCCTGGTCCGCCGCCGGAAGAACGAGGGGGTTATACGGGAGCTGTTCGGCATTGGGGAGCGGAAGCTCTCCTCCAAGGAAAAGGACTACATCGAGCACTGGTTCACCGACCTGGGGTACGGGCCGGAGCTCATTAAGCTGGCCTACGACCGGACGGTGGACAACACCGGAAAGGTGGCCTTCCCCTACCTGAACAAAATTTTAAACCGCTGGAAGGAAAAGGGGGTGTGCACCCCCGACGAGGCGGTTGCGGAGATGGAAAGCGGCCCCAAGGCCCCGGTTGGGGGCCGGGGCCAGAAAGCAGCAGCGGAGCCGGCGGAGACCTCCTTTGATTTGGAGAAAATCCGGCGGCTGATGGAGGAGAACTCCGGAGGATAAGCCATGTATTCCACCAGAGCTATACAAACGGCGTCGGGCATCCTGCAAAGGCGGCGGCAGCAGGCCCGCCAGGAGGCGGCCGCCCGCCAGGAAAAGCTGTTTGCCCGCTACCCGGAGCTGGAGCAATACGACCAGCGGCTGCGGAGCCTTACCCGGAGCATCGCCCTGGCGGCGGTTTCCGGCAAGGGGGCGGAGACGGAGCAGATTTTGGCCAAGATTCAGCAGCTGCAAGGGGAGCGCAGAGCCCGGCTGGAGCAGCTGGGCCTGGCCGCCGGCTGCCTGGAGCCCCAATACACCTGCCCCCTCTGCCAGGACACCGGCGCGGTGGAGGGAAAGCGGTGCCAGTGTATGGAGACCCTCCTGCGGGAGGAGAGCTGCCGGGGGCTGCCCTCGGTGGTGCTGGACGGCCGCAGCACCTTTGATACCTTTGACCTGGGCTACTACCCGGACACCCCCGTTCCCGGCGGCCGTTCCCCCAGGGAGCGGATGGCCAAAATACTGGAGCGGTGCCGGGACTACGCCTGCCACTTTGGGGCACAAAGCGGGAGCCTCCTCTTTTTGGGGCGGACGGGCCTTGGCAAGACCCACCTTTCCCTGGCTATTGCCGGGCAGGTGGCAAAGCAGGGGGCGACGGTGCTGTACGCCTCCGCCCAGTCCATCATCGACCGGTACGAGCGGCTGCGCTTCGACCGCGGCCCCACCCCCGACGACCGGGAGTTCGCCCAGATGGCCCCCCGGTGCGACCTGCTGGTTATCGACGACCTGGGGGCGGAATTTTCCACCGCCTTCTCCCAGTCGGTGCTCTATAACATCCTCAACGAGCGCATCACCGCCGGTCTGCCGGTAATCCTCAGCTCCAACCTCACCCTGGAGCAAATCAGCGCCACCTACAACGAGCGCATCGCCAGCCGCATCCTCTGCGGCTGCACCAGCTTCGTCTTCACCGGGGAGGATATCCGCTTTTTGCGGCAGATGGAAAAGAAAAAGCAGTAGTATCGCAAAAGCCGGGGAGCCAACAAGCTGGCCCCCCGGTTTTTATCGGAACAAATCGCTATGGCTCCCCGTCCGTGTCAAGTGCAAAATCAGCTCATTTTGGTCAATTTGGTAAATAAGCAGCCAGTCGGGGGTTAATCAGCGGGAGTTTCATTACTGGTCTCCAACTCCTCCATCAGCTCTTCCACCGAAGAAAAAGCCCGGCTAAGCTCAATGCCTCTTTGAACATCCTCCATGGCTTTTCTTGTCTCCTCATTGGGGACATCCCCGCCAATTTCAAGCGCGCCGAAAATTTCTCCCGGTCCGCAGTACGCTTTCATATCTTCCCGCTGCTCTTCTGCTTTAAATACTCGTTGACAAAGCCGTCCAAATCCCCGTCCATCACCGCCTGGACGTTGCTGGTCTCGAAGCCGGTGCGGTGGTCCTTCACCATGGTGTAGGGCATGAAGACATAGGAGCGTATCTGGCTGCCCCAGGCGATGTCCTTCTGGTCCCCCTTGATGTCCTCTATCTTATCCAGGTGCTCCCGCTCCTTTATCTCGATGAGCTTGGAGCGGAGCATATTCATGGCTACCTCCCGGTTCTGGAACTGGCTGCGCTCCACCTGGCAGGCCACCACAATGCCGGTGGGCAGGTGGGTGAGGCGCACCGCCGAGGAGGTCTTGTTTACCTTCTGGCCGCCGGCGCCGCTGGAGCGGTAGACGTCCATTTTGATGTCCTCCTCCCGAATCTCCACCGACATATCGGCGGTAATCTCCGGCATCACCTCCAGGGAGGCGAAGGAGGTTTGGCGGCGGCCGGAAGCGTCAAAGGGGGAGACACGCACCAAACGGTGGACCCCGGTCTCCGCCTTCAGGTAGCCGTAGGCGTTAAGGCCCTCCACCAGGATGGAGGCGGATTTGATACCTGCCTCGTCCCCGTCCAGGTAGTCCAGAATCTTGTAGGTGAAGCCCTTCTTTTCAATGTACATGGTGTACATCCGGTACAGCATCTGGGCCCAGTCCTGGGCCTCGGTGCCGCCGGCCCCGGCGTGGAAGGTGAGGATGGCGTTGCGGCTGTCATACTCCCCGGTGAGAAGGGTGGAAAGGGTCATGGCCTCCATCTCCTTCTGGAGGGTGTCGGTGTCCCGAAGGGCCTCCTCGTAGACCGAGCCGTCCTCCTCCCCCATCCCCAGCTCCACCAGGGTGAGGGTGTCCTCGTAAAGGGCGGTGAGGCGGCGGTAGCTTTCCAGCTTCCCCTTCACCGCCCCCGCCCGCTGGAGGATTTTCTGGGAGGCCTCGGCGTTGTCCCAAAAGCCCGGCTCGGCGGTGCGCTGGTCCAGCTCCTGGCTTTCCACCTCCAGGCGGTCGATGTCCAGCGCCTGGCGCAGCTCCCGGAGCTGGGGCTCCAGGGCGGTGAGGCGCAGTCTCAATTCTTCCAGTTCCAATATTGCCATAGCAAAATACCCCTTCAATAGCGGACGCCGCCCCCCTTTGGGGCCGGTGCCCGGCGTTTCCTTCGTGCTGTCCTATTGTATCCTATTTTTTCCCAAATGTAAAGATAGGCTGCCGCAAGGGGGACTTCTTTTTCTTTTCACGAGAAAAGAAAAAGAAGCAAAAAGAAAAGCGGCAAGGGCTATCAAGATAAAGGTGCAGAATCTTGGACTCCAGGCACTCGCTTACGCTCTTTGCTTAGGTGAGGCCGAAGGCCGTGCAGGGCGAGACACCGGCGGCACGCCGGTTCTGGCTGTTATTTTATCACATCTGCGGCAAATTTACCACTTTTCGCCGCCAGGAAGACGGGGAACGGGTTTTTTACGCAAAACTTTACAATTATTTCATTGCAAACGGACGGTTCCTGGCCTATAATATGCTGTAGCTACAAAGTAGGAGTTGATACTGTGTCAAATTACACGGGATATCGCTGCCCGGTTTGCGGGAAAGCCTTTGCCCAGGGGGACGACGTGGTGGTCTGCCCCGACTGCGGCGCTCCCCACCACCGGGAATGCAGCCTGGGGCGCTGCGCCTATGAGGAAAAGCACGCCGCGGGGGAAGCCTGGTCCCCTGCCACCGCCGCCGGGGAGGAGGAAGGCGCCCCCCAGCAGCCGGCCGCCATCCTCTGCCCCCGGTGCGGTTCCCACAACCCGGCGGGGAATATCTTCTGCCAGGTGTGCGGGCAGCAGCTTACCGCGGGGCAGGCCCCTCCCCAGGATAGCCCCCAGGGCTACCACTCCCCCCAGGGCAGCGGCTGGGCTCCGGGAGCCCCCCAAGGCACCGGCGCGCCGCCCCCCTGGGTGCAGGAGCTCTTCACCGAGATGATGGAGGAGCCGGAAATTGCCCCCGGCATCTCCAACCGGGAGGTCTGCGACTATGTGGGCCCCAACAACCTGGTGTTCCTGATGCGCTTCCAGCGCCTGCTCCGCTCCGGGGCCAAAATCTCGGTGAACTGGTGCGCCCTCTTCTTCTCCTTCCTCTACTGCTTCTACCGCAAGATGTACAAAATGGGGGTCATCCTGCTGTGCCTCACCATCGCCTCCATGGTTCCGGTGCTGCTGGCCTTCATGCCCCTGATGCCCACCTTTTCCGAGATGCTTCAGCAGGGCGCCCTTACTGTGGAAAGCCTAAACGCCCTGCTCCAGATGCCCATCGCCCAGCCCTATGTAATGGCCTCCAACATCGCCAGCTTTGTCCAGCTTGCCATCCGCCTCTTCTGCGGGCTGTTCTTCAACCCGGCCTACTGCAAGCAGGTCTGCCGGGGCATCCAGACGGTGCGGGAGCGGGGGCACTTCTCCTCCGGCTCCCCGGAGTACCGCTACGCCCTCATCCGCCAGGGCGGCGTAAACGCCAACGCCGTGCTGCTGGCCTTCTGCTCCCTGATGGTGCTGTATATTCTGGGGGCCTATCTCCTCCTTATGGCCAGCTTCCCTTCCCTGTAATCATCAACCAAAATAAGGACGGTTTTTTGCTATGAATGTGACAAAAGCTGTGATTCCCGCCGCCGGGCTGGGCACCCGTGTCCTCCCCGCCACCAAATCGGTCCCCAAGGAGATGCTCCCCATTGTGGACCGCCCCGCCATCCACTACATTGTGGAGGAGGCGGTGCGGGCGGGCATCACCGATATCCTTATTATCACCAGCCGTGGAAAATCCAGCGTGGAGGATTACTTCGACCGGGCCCCGGAGCTGGAGGAGCGGCTGCTTCGCTCCGGCAAGGAGGCGCTTTACCGCCAGATTATCGCCGTCACCCAGATGGCCAACATCCAGTATGTCCGCCAGCAGGAGGCCAAGGGGCTGGGCCACGCGGTGCTTTGCGCCAAGAGCTTTGTGGGCAGCGAGCCCTTTGCCGTCCTTTACGGGGACGACGTCATCGTCTCCCCGCCGGACAAGCCGGTGATTGGACAGCTTTGCGAGGCCTACGACCGGTACGGCCTGGGGGTTGTGGGGATGAAGGAGGTGACCCCGGAGCAGATTGTAAAATATTCCTCCCTGGCGGTGGAGCCCCTGGAGGACCGTGTCTACAAGGTCACCGACATGGTGGAAAAACCGGCGCCGGATAAAATCCTCTCCCTCTATTCCATCCTGGGGCGGTGCATCCTCCCCGCGGAGGTCTTTTCCATCCTGGAAAGCACGCCGCCGGGGGCCGGCGGGGAGCTTCAGCTTACCGACGCCATGCGCGCCCTTGCCCGGACCCAGGGGATGACCGGGGTGGATTACATCGGCAAGCGGTACGACATGGGCAACAAGCTGGGGGTGCTGGAGGCCATTGTGGAGGTGGGGGCCGCCCATCCGGAGATTGGGGAGGGCTTCCGGGCCTATCTCCGGGAATTTTGCAGGACACTGGGATGAAACGCTGGCGCTTTTGGGTGATTTTCTGGCCTCTCTGCTGCCTTACTCTCACTGGTGTGATGCTGTACCAGTGGTCCGCCGGGATGGCGTACCGGGACCCGGTCCACGCCGTCTTCCCTATCTTTTCCCTGCTGTTTTTCTTCATCGGCATGGGGATGAAGAAGAACAGCGCCAAACACCGGGAGGCTGCCACCCGCCTGGCCCCCGACGCCACAGTGGCCTATCTGAACACCCGCCGGGGGAACCACGGGACAGTAAAAACCCCGGTGTACCGGTACACCGCCGGGGAGATTTCCTATACCGTCTCCTCCCGGTCCTCTTATAGCCCCTGCCCCGTCCACACCGGGGAGGCGGTGGAGCTTTACTACTCCCCCCAGGACCCCCGGACCATCTACGTCCCCAAGGAGGAGCGAACCCGCCTGCGGTGGGCCAGGCTCCTCTGCGGCATCGGGGTGGCGTTCCCCCTCTTCGCTTTGGCCGCCCCTTGGCTTACCCCCTGGGTGGAGAGTTTGCCTTAGCCTTAGGTAACGTCGTCACAAGTGTTCGCAGATGCCTTTCCGGCAAATTTAGCCGCTCAACTCATAACGACACTCCTTAAAAAACGCACTGGTCAAAAATCACCAGTGCGTTTTGGCTATTCTCTTTCCCCTCGCAGCCGTTCAAACAAGGCCCTTTGCCGTTTTGTCATTCCCTTGGTGCTGATTTCGTCCTTCTTAAGGTCCGCCCGGATGAGGGCCTTGATATATCCCTGTTTGCTGGGAACCCTGGAGAGCTTTTCCAATATGTCCCTATCGGTGTTGTGGTTCAGGTTCATTACGATTCGGGTGGTGTGGGCCGATGCCCATGCCTTCTTTGCCGCAGAATCTCCCACGATTCCCACCTCCCAGCAGATTTAATCCTCCAAAGTCTTTTGCAAATTATCAACGATTCGGTCAATTTTTTCTGCTCGCTTGTCCTCGTCTGTTTCTTCCCGCAATTCCTTCATATCATCTAAAATAAACCGAATAAAAGCCTTGAACTGGCTATCTGTTTGTCCCATTTCACTTTCCTCCTTTCTGCACCTACATTATACCATCGGTGTACACCGATGTCAAGGCGGATTTTTCCCAATTTTTTTGCTTTTCCGGCGGCGGAGGGCTTGACAAGCGGCCCTGGCGCCGCTATAATTTTAGTGTTATGCCATTTGTTGGCCTAACTCCTTGCCCCATGGGGATACCTGGGGCCTAATGTCCATAAGGAGGTGTAAAAAAATGAGCAAGCCCAACGCAAGCTATGAGACCATCATGGTGATCAGCACCAAGAACGGCGAGGACGCCACCACCGCGCTGGTGGAAAAGTTCAAGACCCTCATCCAGCAGAACGGCACCATCGATTCGGTGGATGACTGGGGCAAGCGCCGTCTCGCCTACGAGATTCAGGACGAGACCGAGGGGCACTATGTGCTGGTGAACTTCACCTGCCCCCCTGAATTCCCTGCCGAGCTGGACCGCGTCTACAAGATTACAGACGGCGTCCTGCGTTCCATCATCGTCGCCAAATAAGGAGGTATCGTTATGTTTAACAAAGCGATCCTCATCGGGCGGCTCACCGCCGACCCGGAGCTGAAGCAGACTGGCAGCGGCACCTATGTGGTAAACTTCCAGATTGCTGTGGACCGGCGCTTTAAGAGCCAGGACGGCGAGCGCAAGGCGGATTTTATCACCATTGTCTGCTGGCGGCAGCAGGCGGAGTTTGTGGCCAAGTACTTCCACAAGGGGGACCCCATCGGCATCGATGGGAGCATCCAGACCCGCAACTACGAAGACCGCCAGGGCAACAAGCGCACCGCCGTTGAGGTGGTGGCGGATAACGTCTTCTTTGTAGGGGGCAAGGGCGGCGGCGCTTCCCAGATGGCCGCCCCTGCTGTTTCCTCC
>WSMP01000080.1 GCA_013316495.1 Angelakisella sp. | reverse complement strand
ATGGAATCCCCGGAGTGGATGCCGGTGCGCTCCACCAGCTCCATGATGCCGGGGAGAAGGGCTTTGTCACCCAGGTGATGCCCCGCCTTTCCTACACCTACCTGTACGCCTGCGGCCCCCTGCCTATGCTGCGGGCGGTGGACGGGGCGGCGCAGAGCGGCGGCCAGCTGAGCTTTGAGGAGCGGATGGGCTGCGGCTTTGGGGCCTGCATGGGGTGCAGCTGGAAGACCAAAAGCGGCAGCAAGCGCATCTGCAAGGACGGACCGGTGCTGGAAAGGGGGGAAGTGCTGTGGGACGAACAACGGTGAGCCTTTCCGGCTGGGAGCTGGACAATCCTGTGATTCCCGCCAGCGGCACCTTCGGCTACGGCCAGGAGTTTAGCGAGCTTTATGACATCAACTGCCTGGGGAGCTTCTCCTTTAAGGGCACCACCCTGCACCCCCGGTTCGGCAACCCCACCCCCCGCATCGCCGAGTGCCCGGCGGGCCTCATCAACTCGGTGGGCCTCCAAAACCCCGGTGTGGACCATGTGCTGGCGGTGGAGCTGCCCCGGCTGGCGAGGTTTTACAAAAAGAAGGTCATCGCCAACGTGGGGGGCTTTTCGGTGGAGGAGTACGCCGAGGCCTGCCGCCGCCTGGACGCCTCGGAGCAGGTGGGCATCCTGGAGGTGAACGTCAGCTGCCCCAACGTGGACCACGGGGGGATGAGCTTTGGGGTGAGCCCGGAGGCCGCCGCCCAGGTGACCAGGGCGGTGAAGGCGGTGACTAAAAAGCCGGTGTATATAAAGCTCAGCCCCAACGTCACCGACATCGTCCCCATCGCCAAAGCCTGCCAGGAGGCGGGGGCGGACGGCCTTTCCCTCATCAACACCCTTTTGGGGATGCGCATTGACCTGCGCCAGAGAAAGCCGGTCATTGCAAACCGCATGGGGGGCTACTCCGGGGAAGGGATATACCCGGTGGCCCTGCGGATGGTCTGGCAGGTTTACGAGGCGGTAAAAATCCCCATCATCGGCATGGGGGGCGTTTCCACCGCGGCGGAGGTCATCGAGATGATGCTGGCGGGGGCCACGGCGGTGCAGGTGGGGACGGCAAGCCTCATCGACCCCTGGGCCTGCCAGAAGATTGTGGAGGAGCTGCCCCAGGTTATGGAGCAGTACAGGATAGAATCGCTACAGGAGATTATAGGAGGTGCGCACCATGGGTAAAGACGTCATCGTAGCCTGCGATTTTGCCAGCCGGCAGCAGACCCTGGACTTTTTGAAGCAGTTTGCCGGGGAGACGAAAAAGCCCTTTGTGAAGATTGGCATGGAGCTGTTTTATGCCGAAGGACCCCAGATCGTGGGGGAGATTAAAGGCCGGGGGCACCAAATCTTCCTGGATTTAAAGCTCCACGACATCCCCAACACCGTAAAGAAGGCCATGAAGGTGCTCTCCGGCCTGGATGTGGACCTGGTGAACCTCCACGCAGCGGGGACGGTGGCGATGATGGAGGCGGCCCTGGAGGGTCTCACCCGGCCGGACGGCACCCGGCCCCTGCTCATCGCCGTCACCCAGCTCACCTCCACCGACCAGCGGAGCATGGAGGAGGATCTGCTTATCCGGGAGCCGCTGGCGGAGGTGGTGATGCACTACGCCCGGCGGGCCAAGGCGGCGGGGCTGGACGGGGTGGTCTGCTCCCCCCTGGAATCGGCCAAGGTGAAGGAGGCCTGCGGGGCGGGATTCCTCACCGTCACCCCTGGGGTGCGGTTCGCCGGCGGGGATACCGGGGACCAAAAGCGGGTGATGACCCCCCAGGAGGCTAAGAAGATCGGTTCGGATTACATCGTGGTGGGGCGGCCCATCACCGGGGCGGAGGACCCCGCCGCCGCCTACCGCCGGTGTGTGGCGGAGTTCGTGGGTTAAACAGGAGGTAAAAAAGCATGACAGATTTACAGAAAACCATTGCAAAGGACCTGCTCTCCATCCAGGCGGTCTTCTTCCGCCCGGACCAGCCCTTCACCTGGGCCAGCGGCATCAAAAGCCCGGTGTACTGCGATAACCGCCTAACCCTTTCGAACCCGGCGGTGCGGCTGGATGTGGAAAAGGGTCTGGCGGAGCTGATCCGCGCCCACTACCCCCAGGCGGAGGTTCTGATGGGTACCTCCACCGCCGGCATCGCCCACGCCGCCATCACCGCCCACCTTATGGGCCTGCCAATGGGGTATGTCCGAAGCGGCGCCAAGGACCACGGCCGCCAGAACCAGATTGAAGGCCGCCTGGAGCCGGGGCAGAAGGTGGTGGTGGTGGAGGACCTTATCTCCACCGGGGGCAGCGTTATTGAGGTGGTGAAGGTCCTGCAGGAGGCGGGGGCCCAGGTGCTGGGCATCGCCAGCATCTTCACCTACGGGATGGAGAGGGGGCTGCGCCGGCTGGCGGAGGCCGGGGTGGAAAACCACAGCCTTACAAACTTTGACGTCATCGCCCAAATTGCCGCCGAAGAAAACTACATCCGCCCGGAGGATGTGGCCCGGCTTATCGCTTTCCGGAATAACCCCAGCGACGAAAGCTGGATCGGCAAGTAAAAGGGAGGGGACACCATGCACCATCTGCTGAACATCCTGGATCTGTCGGTGAAGGAGATTGACCAGCTTATTGCCACCGCCGACGCCATTATGGAAAACCCGGAAGACTACCAAAACGCCTGCCAAAACAAGATCCTGGCCACCCTCTTCTTTGAGCCTTCCACCCGCACCCGCCTCAGCTTTGAATCGGCCATGCTGGGCCTGGGGGGCCAGGTGCTGGGCTTCTCCGATTCCTCCTCCAGCTCCGCCCGGAAGGGGGAGAGCGTGGCGGATACCATTGCGGTGGTCGGCGCCTACGCCGATATCATCGCCATGCGCCACCCCAAGGAGGGGGCCCCCCTTATCGCCGCAAATCACACGCGGGTGCCCATCATCAACGGGGGGGACGGGGGCCATTGGCATCCCACCCAGACCCTCACCGATCTCCTCACCATCCGCCACGAAAAAGGCCGCCTGGAGGGGCTGACCATCGGCCTTTGCGGGGACCTGAAATTCGGGCGCACCGTCCACTCCCTCATTGAAGCCATGTCCCGGTACAACGGGGTGCGGTTTGTCCTCATCTCTCCCCAGGAGCTGGCCCTCCCCGCCCTGGAGAAGGCCCGGTACATCGACGGCAAGGGCATCCCCTGCCGGGAGTGCCGCTCCCTGGAGGAGGCCATAGGGGAGCTGGATATCCTCTATATGACCCGCATCCAGCGGGAGCGCTTTGCCAGCGAAGAGGAGTACCAGCGCCTGAAGGACAGCTACATCCTCACCCCGGAAAAGATGGAGCTGGCAAGGGGGGATATGATTGTTATGCACCCCCTGCCGCGGGTCAACGAAATCGCCCCCCAGGTGGATGAGGACCCCCGCGCCTGCTATTTCCGCCAGGCCTATTACGGCCGGTATATCCGTATGGCCCTTATCCTGAAGCTCTTGCAGGAAAGCGGGAAGGGCAAGGCGCAGCCGGACAAGGGCCGCCCCCATTTCCCGGAGAACGCCCTCCCCGGCGGGGTCTGTAAAAACCCCCACTGCATCACCACCACCGAGCAGGGGCTGCCCCAGCGTTTTCTCCCCACCGGCCCGGAGGGGAAGAGCTACCGCTGCCTTTACTGCGAGGCGGAGTATACCCCCTGAGAGGAAGAGGGGCTAGTGGTAAAAACAAAGCCCGGCGGGGCCAGATTGCCCAACGTTATTTACTGCATCTAAAGCATAAAGGCCCCCGGCGGTCCGTATTGGCCTGCCGGGGGCATCTTGACAAATAGTATTGCATATGATACTATTGAATTAGAAGGATGTGACACCATGGAACTGCGATTGAAAAAGCAGCCGCAAAAATACCTTGCAAGTGTGGATGCCAACACCCGCGAAAAACTGACCCGTGCCCTGGAGAAGTTGAAAGAATTAGAGGGCGATATTGTTTGTATCAATCCTAAAAAGAACCTGTTCCGTTTTAAAATCGCCCATTATAGAATCATATTCGCATACAGCGGCGGGGAGATTATTATTATAGAAGCGATAGACACAAGGACAAATATCAAGTATCGGAGGTATCGGTAATGGAGAGAAGAGAGTTTGAAGCAAAACTAAAGCAGCTCCCGGTTGAGGAACCGGACGAAATAGATTGCGCTATGCTTGCCGAGGCAGAGGAGATGGATGACGGTACAACCATCACCCTGGAGGAGCTTAAGCGGAACCTGGAGGGATACAGCGGCAAGCTGGTCCTTCGTATTCCTCGCAGCCTTCACCGGGAATTGAAGGAGGCAGCCGAGATAGAGGGGGTTAGCCTCAACCAGTATATGCTTTATAAACTTGCAAGATAAAAATCCCCCGGCAGGCCGCCGGGGGCAGTTTTTTGCAGCTGTGCAGCCGCTTTCCTATAGAAGAGGTCCTTGCAGCAAAAGAGGCAGCGGAAAAATTTATCTCCACCGGTTCGCCACGTACTCCTCCAGGGTCTCGCCGTTGCTGTAGCGCGCCCAAAAGCCGGAATCCACCACAGATAGCCCCTGGGCGGCGGGGTCGTATTTCAGGAGGGTGAAAAAGACGCCGAAATTCAGGCTGCCGGGAAGGAAAGGGGAGGAGAGAAAGGCGTTCTCCCAGGCGAGGAGCTCGCAGACCCCGTCGCCGTCGGTATCCACCGGCTCAAGGGAAAGGAAGTTGTTCCAGTCGCCGGCGTAGGAGAAGGTGAAGGGACACTGCTCCCCGGACCGGGCGTATATATCCTCCAGGGTCTCCTGGGGGATGATGTCCACCTCCACAGGGTCCGCTTTCCCGGTGTGGAGATTTTCCACCACCACAAAGCCCCGCTCCGGGGCGGAGAGCCGGAAGCCGGTGTCGATTTTGCCAACCGGTTCCAGAAAAAAGCCGGAGCGGTAAAGGACCTGCGGCCCGTCTTTTCCCAAGGCGTAAAGAGCGCTTTCGTGGTAGGGGCCGGTTTGGCCGGTGCCGGTGGTGGGGATGTTGGCGATGAGGGTATCCCCCCACTCCCCGCCCATATCCGCAATGGAAAAGGCCGCCTCATCGCTGAAGGACTGCCCCAGATAGAGAAAGTCCCCTTTCCCGCCTGGCTGTTCGGTGAGGAGAAACCAGCCGGTAAGCCCCTTCTCTGTAGCGGAGACCAGGTAGTGCCCTTTTGGAAGGCTGCCCTGGAGGGGCTCCCGTACCGTAAACACAGCGCCGGAAAAATCGCTGCCCTCCGGCAGCCCAAGGCGGTCCTCCGCCAGGGCCCTTTCTGCCAGCTCCTTGGCGCGGCCGCCGGTCATGGCCTGGGGAGCGGCCCAAAGCCCCAAAAGGAGCAGCAGCGCCGCGGCAAGCACCACCGCCCCCACTGGTTTTATAGCGAGTGCCTTCCCTCTGGTGCCCCTGCCCATTTGCTTTCCCTCCCCTTCTGTGGCGGGAACTGCCGCCTTATCCCGAAAAGTATAGCATAAAAACAAGGGCGCTGTAAATCCTCCGGGCGCCCCGCCCCGGATTTGCACCTTGACTTTACCCGCCGGGACAAGTACAATAGTAGCGGTAAAATGATACTTGGTTTGGAGGTTTTGTCCCTATGGAAAATTCGCAGAAGACCATGGAAACCATCATCGCCCTCTGTAAAGGCCGGGGCTTTGTCTACGCCGGCAGCGAAATCTACGGCGGGCTTGCCAACTCCTGGGATTACGGCCCCTTGGGGGTGGAGTTCAAAAACAATGTGAAGCGGGCCTGGTGGAAGAAGTTTGTCCAGGAAAGCCCCTACAACGTGGGCTTGGACAGCGCCATCCTCATGAACCCGGAGGTCTGGGTGGCCTCCGGCCATGTGGGGGGCTTCTCCGACCCCCTGATGGACTGCAAGGAGTGCAAGACCCGCCACCGGGCCGACCAGCTTATTGAGGAGCAGACCGGCGTGAATCCGGAGGGCTGGGATTTTGCCCGGATGGAGGCCTTTATGGCGGAGCACCACGTGAGGTGCCCCAATTGCGGCAAAGAGAACTTCACCGGCATCCGCAAGTTTAACCTGATGTTCCAAACCTTCCAGGGCACCACCGAGGACAGCAAGAGCACCCTCTACCTCCGGCCGGAGACCGCCCAGGGCATCTTCGTAAACTTTATGAACATCCAGCGCACCAGCCGCAAGAAGGTCCCCTTCGGGGTGGCCCAGGTGGGCAAGAGCTTCCGCAACGAAATCACCCCCGGAAACTTTATCTTCCGCATCCGGGAATTTGAGCAGATGGAGCTGGAGTTCTTCTGTAAGCCTGGCACGGACCTGGAATGGTTCGCCTACTGGAAGGACTACTGCCGCCAGTGGCTTTTGGATCTGGGGCTCCAGGAGAAGAACCTGCGCCTGCGGGACCATGCCCCGGAGGAGCTGTCCTTCTACTCCAAGGCCACCACCGACTTTGAGTACCGCTTCCCCTTCGATTGGGGGGAGCTGTGGGGCATCGCCGACCGCACCGATTACGACCTCACCCAGCACCAGGAGCACTCCGGCAAGAGCATGGAGTATTTTGATCCGGAGACCAACGAGAAGTACGTCCCCTATGTCATCGAGCCTTCCCTGGGGGCGGACCGGGTGACCCTGGCCTTCCTCTGCGACGCCTACGACGAAGAGACCCTGGAGGGAGGGGATACCCGCACCGTGATGCGGTTCCACCCCGCCCTGGCCCCCTATAAGGCCGCCGTTCTGCCCCTTTCCAAGAAGCTGCGGGAGCCCGCCCAGAAGATCTTTACCGACCTGGCGAAGAAGTATATGGTGGACTACGACGACGCTGGCGCCATCGGCCGCCGCTACCGCCGCCAGGACGAGATCGGCACCCCCATGTGCATCACCTACGACTTTGATTCCGAAACCGACGGCTGCGTCACCGTCCGGGACCGGGACACCATGGACCAGGTGCGTATGCCCATCAGCCAGCTGGAAGGGTACATCGCGGAGAAGATTCAGTTCTAATGTTGGGAGGGTGTTTATTTGATGAATGGGTATCCCGGCCTGACCAGCGTATCTGCGCAGATTATAGAGGAATCGCTGCATAAAGTATTCCTCCCCACTCTTCTAAAGATGATCTTGCCGTATATCATAGCCATCATAGTGTTTGGTGTGATCCGTGTGATAGCCGCGCGGCTTTTACAGGGCCGACGTGCCCTCAAGAATTTTGTGGATGCGGTGATCCTTCTGGTTTTCCTGGCCTTTTGCGGTTTTGTCCTTTTTCCCATCACCACCCACTTCATCACCAGCGGCGATATAACCGGCAGCTCCGGCATCAGCATCCCTGAACACAGCGGGAGCGATCCTTTTTCTGACATTAGTGTCCCGGAATACAGCGGAGAGGACCCCTTTAAGATTTCCTCGTAAACCAGTCAACAGAAAACAGCCCCCAGAGGATTTGAACTGCACCCCATTTGTTAGACAAGTATGGTATACTACTAACAAGTGGGGTGC
>WSMP01000079.1:1958-7460 GCA_013316495.1 Angelakisella sp. | reverse complement strand
CGCCAGGGCGGTCTCCGCCGCCACCAGGGCTCCCGCCGCGCCAATGGCGTTGCGCCCCTGGCAGGGGGATTCCACCAGCCCCCCAATGGGGTCGCAAACCAGGCCCATCAGGTTTACCAGGGCGGTACCGGCGGCCCAAAGGCACTGCTCCGGACTGCCCCCGTGAAGCCCCGCGATGGCTGCCGCCGCCATGGCGCTGGCGGTGCCTACCTCCGCCTGGCAGCCGCCCTCCGCCCCGGCTATGGTGGCGTTGCGGGCAATGAGATACCCCACCGCCGAGGCGGTGAGAAGACCCTCCAGCAGCGCCTCCCGCTTAAAGCCAAAGGCCTCCGCCTGCCCCAGCAGCGCCCCAGGGAGCACCCCGCAGGAACCGGCGGTGGGGGCGGCTACAATCAGCCCCATGGAGGCGTTCACCTCCAGGGTGCCCATGGCGATGGCCGCCGAACGGGCCAGCAGCGGCCCGCAAACCGCCTTCCCCGCCTCCCTGCGGGCCTCCAGGGCGATGGCCTCCCCGCCAATGAGTCCCCCCATCGTCTTTTGGGGGGCGGCAAGGGCGGCGGCCGCCGCCTGCTCCATAATTTCCAGGGAGCGCTCCAGCCGCGCCATTATCTCCTCCCGGCTGGCCCCGGTGAGGTCCATCTCCCGGCGGAGCATCGCCTCCCCCAGGGTGACAGACCCCTCCTGGCAAAGGGCCAGCAGCTGGGCGGCAGTTGTAAAATCCATGGCGTTTTCACTCCTTCATCTTCACGAAATACGGGGAATCAGCAGGGCGCTTTGCACCGGGGGATGGGCCTGTATCTGGGCCGCGGCCTCCGGGGAGATGGTCTCGTCCGCCTCGATGATAGAATAGGCCATCTGCCCCCGGCTCTCCCGGTAAAGGCGCATAAAGGCGATGTTGATGTGATTTTCCGCCAGGGCGCGGGTGATGGCCGCCACCACGCCGGGGGTATCCCGGTGGCGCACCAGAAGGGTGTGGTACTCCCCGGTGAGGTCAATCTCCACCCCGTTGATGCGCCGGATGACGGCGGCCCCGCCCGCCACGCTTATCCCCGTCACCAGGGCCCTTTCCCCGGCGGCGTTTTCCAGGCGAAGCTCCGCGGTGTTGGGGTGGCAGTCCCGGCTTTGGGTATCCAGGGTGAAGCTGTATTCCAGCCCCATCTCCTTTGCCCACCGGAAGGAATCCCGGATGCGGCTGTCCTCCGCGCCGAAGCCCAGCACCCCGGCGATAAGGGCCCGGTCGGTGCCGTGGCCCCGGTAGGTGCGGGCGAAGGAGCCATAGAGGGTGAAATCCGCCCGGAGGATGGGTCCGGGGAGCATCCCCCTGGCCAGCTGGGCGATGCGCAGCGCCCCGGCGGTATGGGAGCTGGAGGGGCCAATCATGTTGGGCCCGATGATATCAAAGATGGAAAAGTCCTTCGTTGTCCTCTCCCCCTTTCTTCCTTATCTATTATAGACTTGTCCAGTTTTTCCGTCAATCATTCGGACAAAAGGAAAGCACTTTTCCACAAAGCAGAGAAGTGCCGGAAAGGGTTTAATTTATTGTCACAATTCCCTGGCTGGCAAAAACCAAAAAGCGGCCCGGCCTGATGTCCCAGGCTGGACCGCCCCTTGGTGCCTAAGAGCCTATTCAAAATCTCTCCGCACACCGCCTGAACGGGCCTTTTTCCGTCCTGCTGCGTTAAAAAATCTTGTAATACACCAAGTATTCCTGCGATTTTTCGCCTTGCAGGGCGAAAAAATCCCCGTCCATTCGGCGCACTTGGAAATCTTGAATAGGCTCTTACCGGTTGTGTTTTCTGGTTAGGAGGACGGCCACCAGAATCAATACCGGCAGGAAGATGACAGCTATAAAAAGCAGGATGAGGAGAATAGACCTGGTGATGGGATGCCAAAGGGACATCCCCAGTATAAAGGATTCCTCCTCTGCTGCTAGGGTGGCGGGCTCCTCCCCCGCCGGGAGCGCTGCCTCCTGATACAAAGTCAGGGCCAGGGCCGCAACAAGCAGGACCATAACCCCCGCCATCAAAAGCGCTCCCCCGGATTTCTTTCCCATGGGCTTCATGCTGCTGGTTCCTTTCCCTTGTTCTTTCCCCGCTTCGGGGACAGCGGGGAGAACAGCGCCTTGTGGGATGGGGCGCTGCCTCCGCCGCGTTCCTTCCGCAAGGCAGCAAAAATGACGCAGTGTACGGAAAAGAAACCATACACTGCGCCACCGAACAGTACAACACACAAAAACCCATTCCCGCCCTCCCCATGCCCTTGTTTTTACAGGGGAAAGACGGTATAATAGGGACTGTAAGTGCGGCATGCGCCGTTGTGTATGGAGCCCACACTCCGTAGACAGGGGGCGGGGTGTTTGCGCCATCCCGCTCCTGCTTGCACCATCTGTGCCTCGGTATCATTATACACGCTTTCCGGGGAAAACACAACCGGTTATCCCGGTATTTTACGAAAAATGTTGAGAAAACAGAAAGAGGAAAGAGGGGTCCCCTATGTATATCTTTGTGGAATATCCCAAGTGCTCCACCTGCCAAAGGGCCCGGAAGTGGCTGGAGGGGCAGGGGGTGGAATTTACCAGCCGCCACATCCTGGAGGAGAACCCCACAAGGGAGGAGCTGGCCGCCTGGGCCGAAAAGCTGCCCCTGAAGCGGCTGTGGAACACCAGCGGCCAAAAATACCGCCAGCTGGGCCTGGCCCAGCGTCTGCCGGGGATGTCCCAGGAGGAGCAGCTGGCGCTTTTGGCCACCGATGGGATGCTGGTAAAGCGCCCCGTGCTTTTGGGGGAGGATTTCGTCCTCACCGGCTTTAGGGAGGCGGAATGGGCCGCCGCCCTGGGGAAGTAATGGGCTGGAACAGCCTGGGGATTACCCACGATTTTATGGCCCGCCAGGTGCGTCCTGGGGAGCTGTGCATTGACGCCACCGCCGGGCGGGGGCGGGACACGCTGCTGCTGGCCCGCCTCACCGGGCCCACCGGCCGTGTCATCGCCCTGGATATCCAGCCGGAGGCGGTGGAGGCCACCCGGAGCCTTCTGCGGGCGGAGGGGGTATCCGGCTGGTGCGAGGTGCACCAGCTGGGCCACCAGGAGCTGGAAAAGGTGGCCCAGCCGGGGACGGCGGGGTGCATTGTTTTTAACCTGGGATGGCTCCCCGGCGGGGACCACCGCATTCACACCACAGCCCGGACCACGCTCCCCGCCCTGGAGCAGGCCCTGCGGCTGCTGCGCCCTGGCGGGGCGCTTTCTCTTTGCGTTTATTATGGGAAGGAGAACGGCTTGGAGGAGCGGGACGCGGTTCTCCGGTGGCTTGCGGGGCTGGACAGCCGGATTTGGAACGTACTGCGTTTGGATTTTCCCAACCGGAAAAACGACCCGCCCATTCCGGTTTTTATTCAGAGGGAAGGTCCGGCGTGCCCCCGGTGTCACGCCCTACCCGCCCCCTTTGGGGGCTTAACCCTCTGAAAGGCGAAAGCCACTGCCTGGAGTTTTAGCCAGCAGGGCCGAAGGCCGGTAAAGTTTCGGGCCGCCCTTTTTAAAGGGCTGGCGAAGCCCGCGTGCCCGAAGGGACGCGAAGCGGCCCGTTAGGGCTGCGGGGTCCAGGGGCTGCACCAGGCTTTTTCGCCTGCCCGGCGGGGGACCTGTTGCGCAAGTCTCGTTCCTGGGGTTTACTCTCTAGCTGCGCAAACGCCATGCGCCTATCCGGCGGGGACCCCCTTTCTGTACCGACAGAAAGGGGGGAAAGAACGGTTCAAGGGAAGCATCCCTCCCTGCGGTCGGGAACGTGGCCTTGAAGGCCCTTTGGGCCTCCATCGCGTCCGCTTCGCTTCGCGACCGGCCAGCCCTTGAAAATCCCGCACCGGCACACAGGCGTCGGGCGCTGCCCCTAGGGCCCCAGGGACCGCCGCCTTCACTGGCGCAGGGTAGCGGCACCAAGCAAAGGCGGTCTCCACGAAAGCCAACCAGCCTACCCCGGCCGTAGCATTGCGGCGGGTGGGCGGTGGGGGTAGGATTTCCGCTTCCGCTTAACCAGCGGGGCCTTAGCCGCGCCCGCCACTCGGTGGCCGGACTCGATGCCTCCCTGCGGTCGGCAATGTGGCCTTGAAGGCCCTCCGGGCCTTCATTGCGTTCGCAACCGGCCAACCTCCGGTGGAGCCGCTTGTGGCGGCAATGCGGCCCCGCAGGGGCCGGTGGGGTGAACCGCCTTATCATCAAAGCTCCCCCCACTTTTCGGGGGAGCTTTGATGATAAGGCTCCTCTCTGGGTATTATCTTAACCCTGCAAAAGAGCTTTAGCGAGTGTCTAAGGCTTTCTATTTTGCACCCATCCCTTGATAGCTTTGGGCGCTTTTCTTTTTGCTTCTTTTTCTTTTCTCGTGAAAAGAAAAAGAAGGCAGCGGAGGAAAAAGCTGGGGCAATTCAAGAAATGTACATAGTTTATTCATAAATTGTTTATTGTTTTCCCGGCAAAAAAACGCTAAAATTGCCGTATTATCGTCTGCGTAACCGATTGACAAAAGGAGGGCCTTCCCTCATGCTTTTACAGAAGTTTGTCCGCCTTCTGGACCTGGACCGCAAAAGCCACACCCTGTACCAGTCCTGTGTTTTCCAGCTGCTGGCAGGGGAGGAGCTGCACCCCAGCCAGCTGCCAATCCTTTGGACCATCGCCCAGACGGGGCGCATCAGCCAGGGACAGATTGCCCAAATCCTGGGGGTGAGCCGGGCGGCGGTGGCGGTTTCCGCCAAGCGGATGGAAAAGGCGGGGCTGGTGCGGCGGGAGAAGGAGCGGAAGGACCAGCGGTGCACCATGGTCTCCCTGACCCCCAAGGGGAACGGGGCGGCCCACCGGGCCAGGGCCTGCCAGGAATCCATTTTGGCCCGGCGGCTTGCGGGCTTTACCCAGGAGGAGATTTTAGCCCTGCTGGAATTTTACGAGCGGATGAATCATAACCTGGAGGGATACCGGCGGGAGCTGGAGCAGCGGCAGGAGGCGGCCGCCCCGGTTAGAAAAAAGGAGGCAGTATGCTAAAAATAGGATTGGACGTGGGCTCCACCACGATTAAATGCGTGGTGCTGGACGAGGAGGAGCGAATCCTCTTTTCCGACTACCAGCGCCATTACTCCCAAATCACCAAAAAGACAGGTGAGCTGCTGCGGCAGGTGCGGGAGCAGGTGCTGGAGGAGCGCCCCGCCTCCCTGGCGATTTCCGGCTCCGCCGGGATGGGGATGGCTCAAAGCTGCGGCATCCCCTTTGTCCAGGAGGTGTACGCCACCCGCGTGGCCGCCGGACGGCTGGCGCCGGGCACCGACGCCATCATCGAGCTGGGGGGGGAGGACGCGAAGCTCCTCTTCCTAAGCGGCGGCATGGAGGTGCGGATGAACGGCTCCTGCGCCGGGGGCACCGGGGCCTTCATCGACCAGATGGCTACTTTGATGAACGTCACTGTGGGCGAGCTGGATGAGCTCTCCCTGAAGCACGAAAAGATCTACCCCATTGCCTCCCGGTGC
>WSMP01000079.1:0-1948 GCA_013316495.1 Angelakisella sp. | reverse complement strand
GCACCGGGGCCTTCATCGACCAGATGGCCACCCTGCTGAAGGTGACCCCCGCCGAGCTGGACCGCATGGCCGGGGAGGCCCAGCGCACCTACACCATCGCCAGCCGGTGCGGCGTCTTTGCCAAAACGGATATCCAGCCCCTCTTAAACCAGGGGGCCCAAAAGGAGGACGTGGCCGCCAGCATCTTCGGGGCGGTGGTGAACCAGACCATCGCGGGGCTTGCCCAGGGGCGGCGCATCCAGGGGAAGGTCCTTTACCTGGGGGGGCCCCTCACCTTCCTCCCCCGCCTGCGGGAGAGCTTTGATAAGACCCTGGGCCTCACCGGCCTCTGCCCGGAAAACTCCCTCTACTACGTGGCCCTGGGGGCCGCCTGGTGCGGGGAGGAGGAGATTTCCCTTCCGGAGGCCATCGAAAAGCTGGCCGGTTACCAGGGGGCGGCGGAATACGCCGTCATCCCCCCGCTTTTTGCCTCCAAGGAGGAGCATCTGGCCTTCACCCAGCGCCACTGGCGCCACGCCGTCCCCTGCGGGCGGCTGGAGGAGGAGACCGGCCCGGTGTACGTGGGCATCGACGCAGGCTCCACCACCGTCAAAACGGTGGTCACCGACCAAAAGGGGGGGCTGCTTTATTCCAAATACCAGCAGAACTCCGGCAACCCCATCCCCCTTATCCGGGAATTTTTGCGGGAGCTTTATGAGCTGCGCCCGGATATCCGCATCGCCGCCGGGGCGGTGACCGGCTACGGGGAGGAAATCATCCGCAGCGCCTTCGGGGTGGACTACGGCATTGTGGAGACGGTGGCCCACTTCACCGCCGCCAAAAAGTTTATGCCGGAAGTGGATTTTGTCATCGACATCGGCGGCCAGGACATCAAATGCTTCAAAATTAAAAACGGCGCCATCGATAACATCTTCCTCAACGAGGCCTGCTCCTCCGGCTGCGGCAGCTTTCTGCAAACCTTTGCCGAGGCCCTGGGCTATTCCATCCAGGACTTTGCCAACCTGGGGCTCTTCGCCAAAAGCCCGGTGGATTTGGGGAGCCGCTGCACCGTCTTTATGAACTCCAGCGTCAAGCAGGCCCAGAAGGACGGGGCCTGCGTGGAGAATATCTCCGCCGGGCTTTCTATCAGCGTGGTGAAAAACGCCCTCTATAAGGTCATCCGGGCCACCGACCCCAGGGAGCTGGGGCGGCACATTGTGGTCCAGGGGGGCACCTTCTACAACGACGCCGTCCTCCGGGCCTTCGAGCAGGAGCTGGGGGTGGAGGTGGTGCGCCCCAACATCGCCGGGCTGATGGGGGCCTACGGCGCCGCCCTTTACGCCATCCAGCGGGACGCCCTTTCCGGGCGGGAGCCAGGCCGCAGCGGCATCCTGGGCCCGCGGGAGATACAGGACTTCCACCACCAGGCCAAGGGGGTGAGCTGCGGCCTTTGCCCCAACAACTGCCGCCTGACGGTGAACACCTTCAGCGGCGGCAGAAGGTACATCAGCGGCAACCGGTGCGAGCGGCCCGTCACCCACAGGGAGGCGGACGATTCCCTGAACCTTTGCCAGTGGAAGCTGCAAAAGCTCCAAAGCTACCGCCCGGTGCCCGGACCCAGGGGAAAGCTGGGGCTGCCCATGGGCCTTAATATCTTTGAGCTGCTGCCCTTCTGGCACACCTTCTTCACCCAGCTGGGCTTTGAGGTGGTCACCAGCCCCCTCAGCAGCCGGGAGCTGTACCTTTCCGGGCAGCACACCATCCCTTCGGACACCGTCTGCTTCCCCGCCAAGCTGATGCACGGCCATGTGGAGGCCCTCGTTGCCCAAAAGATAAAGACCATCTTTTACCCCTGTATGTCCTACAACCTGGATGAGGAGCTGGGGGATAACCATTATAACTGCCCGGTGGTGGCCTACTACCCGGAGGTCATCCGCTCCAATATGCCGGAGGCCCGCAGCGTCACCTT
>WSMP01000078.1 GCA_013316495.1 Angelakisella sp. | reverse complement strand
CCCTTGGGGAGGCCGTCCGGATGTTTATGGCCTGCCGCACCGAGGAGGACTACGACCAGTACAGCCAGCGCCTGGGGGAACGGATTGGGGACGAGACCCTGGCGGACGAGTGCCTCACCTTCCTGCCGGAGCTTTGCGCCGCCAACGCCTTCCCCCAGCTCCAGGCGGCGGAGACGGTGGAGATCTGCCGGGAGGGGCGGCCCCCCGAAACGGTCTATAAAAACCAGCTGGCGGATTATTACCCCCTTTGGACGCTGCTGCTCCAGCTCTTCCAGGAGGAAGAGCTGGGGGCGGACCCCGACGCCATCTACCGGGAATACGTGGGGTACAGCTCCACCTGTAACGTGGTCCGCCAGATGGAGCAGCAGGGCTCCCGGCTGGAGGACTGCCGCCTCGCCTCCCTCCTTTGCCAAATGGGGAGCGGCTTCCAGCTTCGGTAGTTTAAAATTCGGCCCCCGTGGGGAAAACGGTTGATTTTTCTGGCTCTTGTGCTATACTGGAATAGAAAATTTTTACTGGAAGAAAGGAAGGACGGCTATGCTGAACCAAAAGGTTGCGGAGCTTTTAAACACCCAGGTGAACAAGGAGTTTTACTCCGCCTATCTGTACCTCCATTTTGCCAACTTTTACACCGAGCAGGGCCTCAGTGGCTTTGCCAACTGGTACCAAATCCAGGCCCAGGAGGAGCGGGACCACGCCCTGCTTTTTGTGAAGTACCTCCAGAACAACGACTGCCCGGTGGTCTACGAGGCCATCGAAAAGCCCGCCGCCGAGCTCCATGATAAGATGGACCCCCTCGCCGCCGGTCTTGCCCACGAGCAGTATGTCACCAGCCTCATCCACACCATCTACGAGGCGGCCTATGAGGTCCGGGATTTCCGCACCATGCAGTTCCTGGATTGGTTCGTCAAGGAGCAGGGGGAGGAGGAGACCAACGCCTCCGACCTGGTGAAAAAGATGGAACTGTTCGGCGGCGATTCCAAGGGCCTGTATATGCTGGATTCCGAGCTGGGCGGCCGGGCCTATTCCGCCCCCTCCCTGACCCTGTAACAAGACGCCTGCAACGGCCTTCGGCACAGCCTCTATGGGTTTATAGGCGCTCCCTGCCAAGGCGGCAGGGACATCCGCCGTGGCGTTTCTCCACAATCTCAGCCCCCCTCCCGCTATGGCCATACGCCGCGGGACGGGGGCTTTTTCTTGCAGCCGGCGCGGACCACTCCCCCAAAAGCGAGTAAAAGGCACCGGTCCCTTTGCGAAAACCGGCGCCTTTTGCTTTTGTTTTTTATGCGGGCTTTTGTTTAATCCGCCCGGATTCCCTCCAGGGCGCTGCGAAATTCGGGGGACTCCATAATCTTGCTGATGTCGTTGTCTCCCCCCTCCACAATAAACACCAGCTGCTCTTCGTCATTTAAGGCGAACCGCGCCTCGTAGTTCTGAAAGGTTTTCCCGCCGTAGGTCATCCAGTGGCCGGGCAGGCCGTTCAGGGTGATGGGGGCCGGGGGCGAAAGGGTCTTGAGCTCTTTGGTCATCTCCTCCAGGGCTTCCTTTGTGCCTTCCTCTTCCTCCTCAGAAATTGCCCACAGATACAGATGGGTACGGGTCGGGTCCCAGGCCGCAAGCCCCCTTTCGTAGTTCACATCCGGGTCCGTCTCGATATAAAACCCCTCCGGAATTTGGAATGAAGCGCCCTCGACCCAAAATCTTCCTTGCTTATACAGCATCATAGTGAATCCTCCGTTCTTTTATTTTTAGAATCATACCTGCGGCCCGCTAGGAGCGATGTTCCAAGAGCCTATTTAAAGCCTTGGGGGACAAAAGCTCCCGCAGGCTTCGGGGACAAAGCGGCTATTTTCTCATGCGCTACACACTGCCACAAATTTCTGTGCTTAATTATACTCATTACATCTAATTTTGTCTACAAGATTGTGGACTTACTGCGTCTAATTCGACCATAATATAGCCGGAATATTTGGTAAGGATGATAAGCGAATGGATTTTAAACAGGGTGGGCAGGCGATACAGTGCATACGAAAACAGCGCGGGATGACCCAGGAGCAGCTTGCCGAAGCCATCAACATTGCTTCTAACTCCGTTTCCCGCATCGAGCGGGGCTTGCTGGTGCCTGCGCTGCCAACCCTAATTGACATTTGCAACGCCCTTGAGGTTGGGGCGGATTCAATTCTGGCCTTCTACATCGCCGCCGACGCGCCCATCCGCTGGAGCCCCCTGGCGGAGCGGCTGGAGGGCCTGGACCTGGAAAAGCAGCACAAAATTGAAGCGGTCCTTGCCTGCCTCATCGAAACCCTTTAAAGGCGGGGCCCAGGCGCTTACAGGCGCCTTCCACTTCATTGTTCCATCCGGCGGGAAAATTTATAAGGCCCCCCGCCGGTGAATACTTTTCATTGGCATTATACACCTTATAGTTTGTATAAGCAACCAATAGTTCGTACAAAACCGGAACTATTCGTTGTATATTACGAACTGTAAGGGGCGAGCATTTATGACACGCCAGCAGCAGCTTCTGTTCGGGGAGCGTCTGCGCAAAAGGCGAAAGGCGCTGCACTACACCCAGGAGTACGTGGCCGAGCAGGTTGGCATCACCTTGCGGTTTTACCAGATGATTGAGCGCGGCGAAAAGAGCGTTTCTTTGGATACCCTAATCGCCTTGCGAAAAACCCTGACCATCAGCATGGATTCTCTTTTGCTTGGGGAGCTGCCATCCTCCTGCGAAAATCCCATTACAGAGATTCTTTCCGCTTTGACGCCAAGCCAGCGGGAGGACGCGGCGAAAATACTGGCGCTATATGCCAGCGCCTGCAAAGCGCCATAAAAAGAAGGGCCAGTCCAACGACTGGTCCTTTTTGGCTGCCGGTAACCGGACTGGAACCGGCGGGGAAACCGCCGGCGGTTTTCCTTGCCGGTGGCCTTTGCCCTAAGCGGCTCCCAAAGCATCTCCAATATTTTTCTGTTATATGTCCATCATCACCATCACAGCGGACAGCGTAAAGAACCTGGAATGGCGGGTCAAGGAGATGCGAAAGCTGCTGATCTCTCAGAACATGGACGCCAGGGCGTGCAGCTTTTTGCAGGAGGACGCGCTGCTCAGCACCCCGCCCATCGCCGGGATAAGGAGCTTTCTACTTCATTTTTTGAAAAGGTCAGAATGGCTTTCATGGCGGTAAAGGAGAAGGACGAGCACATCATCCAAAATTTCATAGACAAGGAGCCAATCAGGTTCAACGTGGCATTCACGGCAGCCTTTATAATTTCCGGTCAGGTCGTGGTCCCGATACCTTTCCTCAAGGGTTTCCCCATTTGCAAGCCGCTCGACCACTTCAAACAGCTTCTCGGTATCCTTGCCCTGCTTCTTGGCCAATTTCAAATCTCTCTTAAACTGGCTTGTAAATTTAACTTCGTATCTCATTGTTCAAGCGCCGCCATCAGATCTTCCATGTTGGTATATCCCCTAACGGATGGATCACGAGCGATCCGCCGGCCCTCCTCGATTGCGGCAAGGGTGGTATCATTGGGAACATCCAATTTTAACGCAAAGGGAATCCCGTTTTCACGGATCGCCTGGCGCAAAAAGATATTGACTGCGGTTGTCATGGTCAGGCCAAGCTCGGCGAAAATTTTCTCGGCCGCGGCCTTGATCTCTTTGTCGGTACGGATATTCAAATTTGTACTTTCCATAAAAGCACCTCCAATTTTATTTCATATAAATCGTATCATAATATGCGCCTATTGTCAACACAACGCACGAATCTATACCCTGGATCAGGAAGAAGAGAGAATTATTTATGGGTCATCCTTAAAACTTTGGCAAAAGCGCATCTTTTACGCTTTTTTCACCGTACAAACCTGTGTTTGTGCGGTATTTTTGCGCCGCTTTGCGGCATCTTTACGCACCGATTACGCATGATTTTTTCAGTAAAAGAAGGTGGTGAAATGAAATTCTCCGGTCAGGGCAAGGAAGAACTGCTGGAGCTAAAGCAGCTGCTGAAGGAATACCGGGTGCTTCGCACCGAGCAGCTGTACCGCTGGTTTTCGGACAAAGACCGCCGGGTGGTGGGCGCTCTTTTCTCCCAGCGGGAGAAGAACGGCACCCATATCCTTGTCATCGTGGAGACCCCGGAACAAATCGAAACGCTGGAGATCCCAGGGGCCGACTGGTTCTGTACCATCGCCGCCAACGGGACCATCCAGCGATACTTACAGGAGGAATCGGAATGAATCAGCATGAATTGCAAAAGTGCCTGATCCGGTATCAGGGGGAGATTGAGCAGTTGGGCTTCTGGCTCAGCCGGGCAAAACAGTCGCTGCCGGAGGACTTCGAGGGATACCGCCGCAGCCTTCAGGACGCCTCCGGCCTGGTGGAACGGCTGGCCTGCGGCATCCGGGACATTCGGGTGGAGACCTGTTTTCTCCCCAGGGCGGAGGTGTTTCGTGAAGCCGCCCAAACACAGGACATTCTGGTGGAAGCGAAGGAAAGCTGGCACCGTATCCTTCTGTCGGGGCTGCTGCCCAAAAAGAAGGCCGGTTCCTGCGCCTTCCTCACCGGGCCGGCGTCCGGCTCTACCCGGATGAAAAACCGGCTGCCATTGTTCCCTGACAGCCGGTTTCTTTCAAATACAAAATGCCGCATAAAGAGGGATCGTTTTGACCCCATTTTCAAAGCCGAAGTTTTTCACCGCGATCTTGATGGCATAAGCGGGTGTATGGGCCTTCATGTAAATACTGAGGCTTTTCGCTTTAGTGTTATCCGCGGACTTTACCTCGATGGGGATAATACTGCGTTCCCTTTGGATGATAAAGTCCACCTCCGCCCCCCGTTCGGACAGCCAGTAAAAAGCCTGGTAGCCGTTACAGATCAGCTGGTTACAGATGTAGTTCTCCACCATCCCGCCTTTGAAATCATCCAGCTCGCTGGACAGATAAAGAATGTCCTCCGCTACAATGTCCTTTTTGGCGCAGAGCAAACCCACATCGGAAACATAGGTCTTGAAGGCATCGATGTCCCGGTAATTTTCCAGCGGCTTCTGCGGATTTTCTACCCGATAGATGCGGCTGACGATACCAGAGAGGGTCAGCCATTCAATGGCGTTCTCAAACTCCGCTGCCCGTCCCCCCGATTTTATCAGCTTATACTGGAACCGGGTATTTTTCTTGGAAAGCTGGACGGTGATGTTGTCGTACACCAGCCGGGTCTTTTTGATCTCATTGGTTTCGTTGTACTTGCTCATGTCGTTCAGGTAGCTTTGCAGGATGGTCTGCTGGATGTGGCGGATGAGGGTGTAATCCCCTGTCTCCACAAATTTACTCACACAGTCGGGCATCCCGCCCACCACCAAAAATTCCCGGTACCGGCGCAGGGCAGCCTCGTGGAGGGCGGAGGGCATGGGGCTGTCGGTTTCAAAGCAGGTGTGGATCTGCCGCACAAGCTCCTGCTCCCCACAGGCCAGAAGGAACTCCTCCATGTCCATGGGGTACAGAGTTTTGATGTCCACCTTACCAACCGGGAAAGAAAATTTCCCGCGATTTACCGCCACCCCCAAAAGGCTCCCCGCAACGATGATATGGTATTCCGGGCCTTGTTCGCAAAAATATTTCAGGGAGGTCAGCGCCCGTTCGCAGAGCTGCACCTCATCGAGGATGACCAATGTTTTTTCCCGAACAATGGTCTGATTGGCGATTCGGGAAAGAAGGGGGATCAAGTAGGAGGGCTCCAGGCTTTCCTCAAAGGTTTTAGCCAGGGAAGGGGTGGTCTCAAAGTTGAAGTAGGCGACATTTTCATAATGCTCCCGGCCAAAGGCCAGCAGCGAATAGGTTTTGCCTACCTGCCGGGCCCCCTGTAAAATCAACGGTTTCCGGTAGGGACTTTGCTTCCAATCCAAAAGATATTGGGTTATTTTACGGAACATCTGGCAGTCCCCCTTTCCTTTCAGTTTTAGTATATCGCATTTCAGTGTAAATATCAAGCGAATTTCATCATCAAACTACATGAATGTTTTCCGAAATGATACATTATTCGTTTTGTCAGTGCTTATCCCGCACTTTCAAATACCTATCATTTTTTAAGGACTCCTACCGCACCCTGGCTTCCAACCTTTCTACCACCACCGACAACCTGCTGGAGTGCGGCCGGGAAGCCCTGGGCCTTGCGGCAAACGAGTATGTCATCGACATCAAGCTCCAGTTTGCGGAGGTGGGCGAGGGCTTCCACAGCGTCACCAGCCCCACCGTCACGGTAACGGTGCTGGCAGACCTGCCGGACGGCTACCAGTTTACCAACCGGGCCGATGTGGGCGGCCGCACCGAGGATGAATGGGGCTATGCCAAGGATGCCTGGACCACCTGCATCTTTGCCCCGCCCAGAGGCTGCCTGCCGAAAACCGGCTTCGGCGGCTGATAACGAGTTCATCCCGGATCCCTAAAGCTGCGCGCCGGCATGGTGGGCAAGACCACTGTGCCGGCGCTTTTCTTTTTATCTGTAAACAGCTCAGTTGTAATTTACTAAACGGATCGAAGCGCACCGGGCCTTCGACCAGATCTAGCGACATCGGATCATGAGCCGGGCCAATGCCTGCCGGTGGCTGCGGGAAAAGTACGGGCTGCGGGAGGATCAGGCGCATATCGCCTGTTTTTCGGACTATATCTGCGACGATCTGATTCGCGAATGTCAAAAGGCATTGCGGGCAAACCGGATCGCAAGCTGACAGCGAGGGAAGGAGGTACTGCTGTGAAAATGACCCTGGAGCAAAAGGACCTGGTGGTTCAAAATCTGAACCTGGTCAATGAAGTGATCTACTACCGGGTGAAACGAAACCTCTGTGACCCGAACCACGACCTGGAGGATCTACAGCAGATTGGCCGGCTGGGGCTGTGTCTGGCCGCCCAGGGCTATGACGGCGTCCGTCCCTTTCGGGCCTATGCCAGAGAGGTGATCTGGCACCAGCTGCTCCACCACTTCAAAGACCTGAGACGGAGCCCGAAAACCCTTTCGATGGAAAACGAAAACGCCGGCGGGCTTTCGTATTTGGAGTTCCTGCCGGACAATACCAATGTTGCTGTGGCAGGAATTCTTGTTCAGATTGGCAACAACATCCGCACCATTCGTATGGGGCAGGGCCTCAGCCTGGAGGAGTTATCCGGCCGCTGTGGCATCGATGCAGCTCCCCTCAGCAAGCTGGAGCGCGGGGAGAGCAACGCCACCATCCAGACCCTTGACCGTGTTGCGAAAGGACTTGGCGTTCCCATGGTCGAGCTTGTGGACATCCGGGAATACCGAACCGGTAAACTGGATGAAAACGCCTGGCTGGACCTGCAGCGGCAGATGGGCAAGCTCAGCCCGCAGCAGCAGGGGGATATTCTGGCCTTTATTCGGATGATTGCAAAGTGGGAGCAAATCAAAAATAAGAAGGCGCTGGACAGGATAGACTTCCTCGCCAGCGCCTTCTTTACCGGAAACGAAGAACAACTTAAAAACAGATCCTCATCCTTGCAAAATCTATGGTGAGTACACGTCCTACTCCTATCTGGCAGACGGGAGCGGTG
>WSMP01000077.1 GCA_013316495.1 Angelakisella sp. | reverse complement strand
ACAGGATAGAGGGTATTTCTTGTCCCTCTTTTTCATAGATTGTAGGGAAGGGGGTATGGGGAAGTGAGAAACCGGTACTACAGAACAATGACGGTGCACCGGGGAAGGAGCGCCCCGGTGAGCCGCGGCAGGGGGGAGGAACCCCCTCTCACCTTCCTGGAAAACGTCACCGCCTTTACCGCCCTCCAAATCTTTCTTTGTCTCTTGGTGCTGGTGGCAGCCTTTACACTCCAGTTTATTGATGGAGAGCAGTACCAGCTGGCGGGGCGGTATTACCGTACCGTTATGGGCCGGGCAGAGGAGGACGCGGTGGAGGTAGGGGGCTTTGGGGAGCCGCTGGACTGGGAAAGCATCCTGCGGGAGCTGGAAAAAACGGTGATGGGCCAGGTGATCCGGGAAGGGGAGCCCCAGGGGATGGGAGGGGAAAGCCCCTATCTTCCCTCCAATCTGTACCAGGGTGAGGTGCTGGTCTCCGCACCGGCCCGGTATCCGGTTTATGGAGCCCTTACCTCCCCCTTTGGCCTCCGGGAGCATCCGGTCACCGGCGGCTGGGATTTCCACACCGGCCTGGACATCGCCGCCCCAGAAGGGGCCAATATCTACGCCGCCTACCCCGGCACCGTCACGCAGGTGGGCTGGTCGGATATTTACGGGAATTTTCTCATCCTGGACCACGGCGGAGGGCTCACCACCCGGTACTGCCATTGCAGCCTGATTCTGGCCCAGGAGGGCCAGCGGCTCCCGGCGGGGGCACGGATTGCGGAGGTGGGAAGCACCGGCATGGTTACCGGGCCCCACCTCCATTTTGAGGCCCAAGTAAACGGGGACCTGGTCCAGCCCCTTTATCTCTTCCAGCTGTGACCTTTTATTGGAAGGGGCTGCGAATCTCCCTCAGCTTTTGGTTCTTCTGCGGAGCGGTGCTGCTCCTCACCGCCGACCGCTCCGGCCTTTCCGGCCTGTTTTTTCTGGCCATTGCGCTCCATGAGGGGGGGCACCTTCTGTATATGCTTCTGGCCCGCCTCCCCCTGGGGGAGATCTCCCTCACCCCCCTGGGGTTGATTCTCTCCCTGCGCCCGGAATGCCACCCCGCTGCCGGGGAAAGTCTGCTATTAAATCTTTCCGGCTGCGCCGCCAACCTTGCCGCCGCCGCTCTGCTGCCCCTTTTCCCAGGGGGCGGCATGGCGGCGCTGCGCCTTTCGGCGGTAAACGCCGCCCTGGGGATTTTAAACCTGCTGCCCATCCCCGGCCTGGACGGGGCCCAGGCGCTGGAGGATTTGCTGGTGCTGCTGCTGGGATGGGAGCGGGGGGGCCGGCTTCATAGCGTCCTGATGAGGGGTGTCTGCCTGGCCGGGGTGGCGGGATGCGGATGGCGGCTTTTCACCCAAGGATTTGGCTTTTCCCGCCTTTGCTTTCTTCTAATTTTCCTGACCGCGCTGGGGCAGGGCAGCAGTGAATAAAACGTGGTTGAAGCAGGGGAGAAAAAGCGGTATAATGTAAGACAAACAAACGGTGGGGAGGATTGGAGATGAGGCAAAAAGACCGGCTTGCCGCCCTTTTCCTGGCCCTTGCCCTGGTGTTGGCCGGATGCGAGCCGGTGGAAAAGCAGGCCCAGGAAAAGCTGAACGGCGTCCTGGAATGGGTGGGGGGAAAGGTAGCCGGCGCTTTGGATAAGCTGGAAAACGCCGAGTATGAGGGCGGACCCTTTGAAAACAACGAGGAATCCGCCCGCGCCTATCTGCTGGGGCAGCTGAAGGAAAAATACGGCAGGGACTTTGTCATCACCGGCAGGGAGGACCTGCACAACTACGGTGCCCTTGCCGGGGCCACCTACCGCTGTGAGGCCGCCCCGGCGGACAAGCCGGAGCAGGTGTTCACCGCCCTGGTTTCCCAGAGCCGGTACCGGAAGGTCATCGACGATTACGCCATCTGGTTTTACAAGGAGGAGGCGGAGGCCCCGGTTCTGGCCTTCTGCAAGGAGTTTGACTATGTCCTGGACCAGAGGGTCTCCCTGGAGATGCCGGAAACATCGGTCACCTGGACCGGGGAGGACAGCCTGAAATTTTTTCTGAATAACAGCGGGGCCTATGTGAAGATTGTGCTGCGGCTGGAGGACGGCAAGGATGTGGACTTTTACGCGGCGCAGATTCAGGACTTTTTGAGCAGGGTGAAGGAGCTGGACTGCGATCTGCTCCTCCAGGCGCGGGCGGAGAAGACCTACATCTACCACCGGGAGCTGTCCATCTTAAAAGGCTTCGACCCCGCCTCCATCCCCCTGGAGGATATCCGGGAGGACGTGGAGATTATGATGAAGGTAGGCGCCCCCAGGACGGAGGAGGAGCTGGCGGAAGAGAGGGCAAAACGGGAAGCGGAGGAAAAAGCGAACGACCCGGACAGTGAGGTCCTGCCCTAGTTGAATCCAGAGAAAAAATCGTGTATCATTATCACTGTCACAAAATCAAGTTAGGAGATATTTATGATACCAGCCAACATCGACCGTCAGCTTTTGAAGGTCCAGAAGCCCGCCCGGTACTGCGGGGGGGAGATGGGCAGCATCCAAAAGGACCGGGAAGAGGTGGACCTGCGCTTCGCCTTCTGCTTTCCGGACCTCTATGAGGTAGGGATGTCCCACCTGGGGATGAAAATTTTGTACTCCCTCATCAACGCCCAGGAGGGGATGTGGTGCGAGCGGGTCTTCGCCCCGGATACCGACTTCGAGGCCATTATGCGCCAGGAAAAAATCCCCCTATACGGCCTGGAGAGCTTCGATCCCATCCGGGAATTTGACGTGGTGGGCTTCACCCTCCAGTACGAGATGTGTTACACCACCGTCCTGAATATGCTGGAGCTGGCGGGGATCCCCGTCCGGGCCGCCGGCCGGGGGGAGGACTGCCCCCTCATCATCGGCGGAGGCCCCTGCGCCTGCAACCCGGAACCCATGGCCGATTTCTTTGACCTCTTCCAGCTGGGGGAGGGGGAGGAGCTGATGCTGGACTTCCTGGAGCTGGTCCGCCAGGCCAAACGGGAGGGCCTTTCCCGCCGGGAGCTGCTGCGCCGGGCCGCCGAGATACCCGGCATCTACGTCCCCTCCCTCTATGAGGTCACCTACCAGGAGGATGGCACCGTCGCCGCCGTCACACCCAGGGAGGGCGCACCGGCCAGGGTCCAGAAGCGCATCGTCAAAGATCTATCCGCCATGTACTTCCCGGATAATTTCGTGGTGCCCTTCACCGAGGCGGTCCACGACCGGGCCATGGTGGAGGTGCTCCGGGGCTGCATCCGGGGCTGCCGCTTCTGCCAGGCAGGGTATATCTACCGGCCCTTCCGGGAAAAGGACCCGGAGGTGCTGGACGGACAAGCCCGGACCCTCTGCGCCGCCACCGGCTACGAGGAGGTGTCCCTCACCTCCCTTTCCACTAGCGACCACAGCCGGCTGGAGCCGCTGATGGAGGAGATGCTCCCCTGGACCCAGCAGAAAAAGGTGAACATCGCCCTGCCCTCCCTGCGGGTGGATAACTTCTCCCCCCGCCTTTTGGAGCTGGTGCAGAAGGTCCGCAGAAGCGGCCTTACCTTCGCCCCGGAGGCAGGAAGCCAGCGCCTGCGGGACGCCATCAATAAAAATGTCACCGAGGAGGAGGTGTTTGCCACCGCCCGCACCGCCTTCGCCGGGGGCTGTACCTCCATGAAGCTCTATTTTATGATGGGTCTGCCCACCGAGACGATGGAGGATATGGAGGCCATGCTGGACCTGGCCCAGAAGGTGGTAGACCTCTTTTACCACATGCCGGAAAAGCCCAAGGGCCGGGGGGTGCAGGTGACCATCAGCGTGGCCTGCTTTGTCCCCAAGCCCCACACCCCCTTCCAGTTCGAGCCCCAGGACACCTTGGAACAGTTCCGGGAAAAGCAAAAACACCTGCTGGAAACGGTGCGGAGCAAAAAGATTCGGGTGAACTACCACGACGCCGCCACCAGCCGGGTGGAGGCCATCCTGGCCAGGGGGGACCGCCGCCTTGCCAAGGTGGTGGAGGCGGTTTGGCGGGCCGGGGGGAACCTGGAGGGCTGGGACGAGCACTTCTCCTTCCAGCGGTGGGAGGACGCCCTTTCGGCGGCGGGGCTTTCTGGGGATTTCTACGCCTGCCGCCGCCGGGACTACAGCGAGGTGCTCCCCTGGGATCACCTGGACTACGGCCTCACCAAGGAGTTTCTCATCCGGGAGGACAAAAAGGCATGGGAGAGCGTCACCACCGAAAACTGCCGGGAAAAATGCGCCGGGTGCGGCGCCAATCACTTGCTGGGAGGTGCCTGCTTTGAGGCTCATTAGAGTGTTTTTCGCAAAAAAGGACCGGGCCAAGTACATCTCCCACCTGGACCTGACCCGGTGCATGACCAGGGCATTTGCCCGCACCGATATCCCTGCCTGGTTCACCGAGGGGTTCAACCCCCATGTCTACATGACCTTCGCCCTTCCCATCCCCCTGGGGTTTGAGGGGCTGCGGGAATCCTTCGATTTTAAGCTCCGGGAGGATGATTTCCCCCTGGACCGGGTGGGGGAGCAGCTGAATGCCGCCCTCCCTCCGGACATCCGGGTGCTGGAGGCGGCAGCGGCTGTGATGAAGCCGGAGGCCATCCGCTGGGCGGATTACCGAATTACCCTTCACGAGCCTGCCGGAGGGGAGACCCTGGCGGCGGACTGGGAACGGCTGCTGGCAAGGCCCGCCATCCCGGTGGAAAAGAAGACCAAGCACAAGACCCAGGAGGTGGATCTGCGGCCCCTCGTCACCCAGCTGGGCTGCCAGGCGGAGGGGGAAAGCCTCACCCTGGACCTGCGCCTCCCCGGCGGCGGCGCCATGAACCTGAACCCCAACCTGCTGTTGGGGGCCCTTTGGGCGGACCGGGGCGGGGAGGCGGAATATACCCAGGTGGTGCGCACCGCCATCCTCACCGGGGAGCTGGCGCCCTTTGCGTAACAGGAGGAGAAGACGATGCGGGTTGACGTGACCCTGAACATCCACTACACCGCCCCCAAAGCCCTGTGGGCCCGGCTGTGGGAGCTTTACACCGAAATGCCCGGCTGGCGGACCCCCTGCCCGGAGGAATACAGCCCCTGCTGGTTCGGACCGGAGGGAAGGGGAAAATGGCTGGCTGCCAGCGTGGAGCCCGGCGGCCTCCAAATCTCCGGGGAGATGCCGGAAGGGGAGTGGAGCCAGTGGCTGGCCCTCTTCAAGGAGCGGGCCGGGGAAATTATGGGATATGCCATCGGGGAGCCGGTGGAGGGCTTTGACTTCCGGTATTACAGCGAATAAAGCCCCTGGCAGAATTGGAGATAAAAAAGGAGCCTTTTACAGGCTCCTTTTTTCATCTCCCCTGTTCCTTTGTCCGCTGGACATACCGCCGGGCGGATTCCCGGAGCCCCTCCCGCTCCTCCGGCATCAGGGGCCGCACCGGCTTGGCGGGACGACCGAAGGCCAGCATCCCGGAAGGAATCACCGTTCCTTCGGTGACTAGGGAACCCGCTCCCAGCATACAGCCCGCCTCCAGCACTGCGCCGTTTAAAAGGACGCTTCCCATCCCCACCAGGGCGTAGTCCCCAATGGTGCAGCCGTGGAGAATACAGCCGTGGCCCACAGTGACCCCCTTCCCAAGGGTGGTGGGACGGCCCCGGTCCACATGGAGGATGCAGCCGTCCTGGATATTGCTGTCCCGGCCAACGGTAATAGGGGCCTCGTCCCCCCGGAGAACGGCGTTGTACCAGACACTGACGCCGGGGGCCAGGGTCACATCCCCCACAACCTGGGCGCCGGGGAAGAGGATTGCCCCGGCGGCGATAGCTGGTTCTTTCATGGCGTATCCCCGCTTTCCTGTAATGTGATACTTGGTAGTATACCAGAAAAGAAAGGGAAGGTCAAAAGAAGAGAAACCTCTGTTATCACATCACTAGCGGTAGTAGAAAGTGTCCCATCCCCAAAATTTTTAAAGAAACCAGCTGTGTCACGGAACCTTTGCCGTTCTTCTTTTTGCTTCTTTTTCTTCTTTCGCAAGAAGAAAAAGAAGAGAAAAACAGTTTTATAACAGATTACGGTAGGTGGGCCGCGCCGCCTCCAGCAGGTCCTCCATCCGGGCCAGGACGACGTCCACGCCGCTGTAAAAAAGGCCGTATTCCCCGTGGCGGGCCAGGCTGGGGAGCTGGGCCATCCGCACCGTCAGCTCATCCAGCACGTCGTGGCGCACAAAGAGCACCAGGAGCCTTTCCTTCTCGTTCCAGAGGCGGAAAAGCTCCTCGCTTTTTTCCTCCAGCTGGCCGGTGGCCTCGGTCTGCCGCAGCTCTATAGCCAGGCGGTTCAGCTCCCCCAGCTCCCGCTCCTGGGCGAAGAGGGAAAAACAGCTGATGCCGACAATTAAAAACAGAAGGACTACCGCTGTAACAAGACGCTTCATACCGCACCCTCCCGCTTTACCATATGATAATTCCCCGCCCGGTCCAGGGTCATTACAAAAATATCCCCAATGACGGTGTGGCGGGAGGCGGCGATTCCCTCCAGCCAGGCCATATCCTTGCCGCAAAGGGCCAGATAATCGCTGTAAACATAGCCATCACTCACCACCACCAGAGGCGGGGCATTCTGGTCCGGCTGGTCCGGCAGCTCCAGGGTCTTGGGGGTGAGGGTGCGGGCGCCGTACTTCTGGTACACCGAGAGCTTCCCGGTAGTCTCCACCACCGCAAAGTCCACCTCATCCAACGCGAAGATTTGATTTTGCCGCAGCTGGGCCATCAGGTCGTCGATGGAGAAGCGCAGCTCCTGGAGCTTCTTTTGGTCGATTTCCCCGTTTTTTATCACCACCACCGGGCTGCCGCTGAAGACCCGCCGCATCCTCCGGCTGTGGAGATTTATGGCCGAGATGATAACCTCGAAGGTGACCAGGCTCAGGATGGGGAGCAGGCCGGAAAAAAGGGGCGTTTCCACCTCCTCAATGGGCAGGGTGGCAATATTGGAGATAAGGATGGTCACCACCAGCTCGGAGGGCTGAAGCTCCCCCAGCTGCCGCTTGCCCATCAGCCGCACCCCGAAGACGATGACCACGTAAAGGATTAGGGTGCGGAAAAATGTAACCAGCATCCTGTCATACCTCCCGGACATTTGGATTTAAAGGATAGTATCCCAAAGGCGCGGGCCTTTATCCCCGCCGGACGGATACATATTTCCCCACGCCCCTGGAAATATTGAAAATATTGAAAAAAGCGAGGTGGGGAAGATGGCACAGGAAAAGCGGCCAGCCTACAAAAAGCCCCAGGGGGAGGACGGGGAAAAGCGCCTTTCCGGCAGCCTGGAGGAGGACCTTCTGGAGATTCGGAGGCAGCTGGGCAACAGCGACGACCTGCTGATTCACCGCCACAAAACGGGGAAGACCGAGGTGGCGGTGGTGATGTTCGACGGCCTGGTGTCCAACACCCAGGTGAGCGATTTTTTGCTGCGCCCCATCACCCGCATCCCCCAGGATGTAGACACCGGCCCCAAGATTTATCGCTACCTGGGGGGGGGCGGCGTCCTCATGGCGGGGGAGCAGAAGG